>NZ_JBHSPA010000027.1:0-57556 GCF_042656245.1 Nonomuraea insulae | reverse complement strand
CGCCGCCGAGCCCGTGGTGCCTCGCGGGCTCGGCGGGCTGATGACCTGGCTCCTCACCGGACCCCTCCCGGCCGCGCCGGTCGTCCTGCCGTGGCATCTGGCAGGCGGTCAGGAACCGAAGGACTAGAAGCGCATGGCCCAGACCGTGCCGCGGGTGATGGTCTCCTTGAAGGTGGCGGAGGCGCGGCCGGTCATGACGGTGTCCAGGGGGCTGTCGTCCTGGCGGGTGAACTGGGTGACGCCGTCGTGGCGGCCCAGGCTGATGTTCTGCCAGACGTACCGGAATCTGGCCTTGCGCGGGTCGCGGCCGGTCAGCAGGTCCGCCACGGCCCCGCCCACGGACACGCCCATGGGGAGGCTCGTCTGGCAGCAGGCCATCCGGGCCGACCTTGGCGACCGGGGCGTGCTCGCGTACCGAGACGCCCATCCGCGCGAACGCCCGGTGCAGGTGACGGCGGGCCCGCTCGGACACCACCCGTCCGATGCTAGGCGAGCACCCCTCCTCAGCTCGCGGGCAGGAGGGTGCCCAGGGGACCGAGGTCCAGGTTGAGGTCCTCGGGGGCGAGGTCGAAGCGGTCGCACAGGTCGGCCATGGCCTCCTCCAGGCGCATCAGGGTGACGCCGAGCACCTCGACCTGCTCGTCCGTCAGGCTGCCCTGCTCCATGCGGCGCACGCACTGACGCTCGACGAGCTGGCGTACCAGCTCGACCAGGGTGAGGACGAGCTTGGTCAGGTCGCGCTCGACCGTCTCCGAGTCGGCGGCGATGCGCCAGCGGGGCGTCTCCATCACAGTGTCCCTTCGAGCTCGTCCGCGGACACGATCAGGGTGCGCAGCGAGATGTGCACGAGGTCGATGTCGGCGATGGACAGCACCAGGTCGCCGGTCACCACGACGCCCCCGCTCAGCAGCCGGTCCAGGAGGTCCACGAGGGCCACGCGCTCGGGTGGCAGCCGCTCGTACGCCTCCGCCAGCACCTCCCCTCTCACGCCGGCTCCATGACCGTGAACGAGTAGGGCGCCCAGGGGCCCGTCACCCTGATCTCCACGCCGTCGCCGCCGAGGGTGTCCGCCAGGGCGGCGAACTCGGCGGCGCGGGCCTCGTCCACCAGGTACGCGCCGTTCAGCAACATCCAGTCCTGACGGCCCGACAGGCGCGAGTCCTGGGCGCGGTGCCGCCGGCCCGCGGCGGCGATCTCGGACAGGGCGCGGTGAATGTGCTCGGCGCGGTTGAGCGCCTGCCTGCGCGCGTGCTCCCGCCCGCGCAGACTGGCCCGGCGTCTGTGCAGGTACGCGGTCCCCGGACGGCCTTCGCGCGCCTTGGCCTGGCACGCGTGCCCCTCACCCCGGCCCGCGCCCGCCTCGGCCTGGCACGCGTGCCCCTCACTCTGGGCCGTACCCGGCTGCCCCTCGCCCGCTTCCGGTCGGCCGGCGGGTCCCTCGTCGGCCGCGCCGACTCCGCCGCCCGGTTTCGTGTACGCCTTGACGCCCCACTCCCGACGGCCCGTGACCTGCGCCAGCAGCTCCTGGAAGTCATCCCCCCGGCGCTCCAGCAGGTCCACCACCTGCCCGTCGTCCTCGTACACCGTGACGAGCCGCACCGGAGCGGTCGTCGTGACCGCCGCGACCGCGTCCACGACCCGGTGGTGGGCGCGGGCGGTCTCCGCCAGCCAGTCGAGGTCCTCCAGCGAGCGCCGCAGCGGCTCCTCGCCGAACTGCTCCAGCGGCACCGTGCTCACGTACGCCACGAGCCCGTCACGCACGATCGTCCGCACGGCAGTGCCCACCACGCCGGGCGGACAGCCGGGCAGCGGGTCGCGCGCGACCGCGTACAGGTAAGTGCCCTCAGTCACCGACTTCCTCCCGTCCCTCGACGGCGGACAGGCGGCGGCGCAGGCGGCGGTTCTCCTCCACCAGCTCCCGGTCCCGCCCCGACAACCACGGGTCGTGCTCCCACCAGTCGATGCCCAGCTCCCTGGCGGTGTCCACGGAGGCGATCAGCAGGCGCAGCTTGATCGTGAGGAGCTCGATGTCGAGCAGGTTCACCCGGATGTCCCCGGCGATCACCACTCCCCTGTCGAGCACCCGCTCCAGGATGTCGCCGAGGTTGGCCGGTTCCCGGTGGGCGGGGCCCGAGCCGTATGAGGGGCGGGCCACGGGACCGGACGACGCTATCCTGTCCATCTCACAACGCCTCGCCGTAGTCGGCGTTGGACCGCCGGAATCTTCGTACCCTCCGATAGGACAACAGGCTGCCCTCCTTGTCGATCTCGGCCTGGTAGATGGCGAGCATGTCGCCCGAGGAGGGGATGCGGCGGTCCTCGACGACTTCGACGTTGACCGTCCAGCCGCCGTCCGTGGGCGCGACCGAGGTGACTCCCTCGGCCTCCTTCATGGTCAGGTCGGCGATGTGGCGCAGGCCGATGCCGCCGGCCGACGCGGCGGTCAGCTCCTCCTGCCGGGTGGTCACCGGCTCACTCTCCGGGTCGCCTCCTGGAGGACCTGTTCGACGGCCTGCCGCTCCTCTTCCTCGGTGATCTGGCCGGACTCCCTGGCCTCCTGAATGGCTTCCAGACGCCGGCGTACGGCGGCGGGGTCGTGCAACTCCCGATCGGCCTGCTCCTGAATCAGCTCGGCGAGCCGGATCACCCCGCGAACCGGCGCCAGCGGCAATGTGAGGATCGCGCTCACCAGACCCATGAGTCATCCTTACGCCTGCGCGGTGACGAAGTCGTAGGGCGCGAGCGGCCCGAGCAGCCGCAGGTCCACGCGGCCCTCCCAGCGCTCGCCGAACTCACGCAGCGCCCGCTCCAAAGACTTCTGCTCGCGGGTCTCGGCGAGCAGGGCCACGTGTACGGCGTCCTGCTCGTGCGTCGGCTCCCTGAGGACCGCCTGGGAGTAGTGCCCGGTCAGGGCGTCGAGGAGCAGCCGGGTGTCCATGTCGCGCTTGGCCTCGATCGAGACCGTGATGATCTCGCCGAGCCTGATGCGCTCGTTCCTGCTGGCGTCCTCGGACGTGCCGCGGATGGCCTGGCGCAGGCTCTCGGCCTCCGGGCTCTCCGCGAGGATCTCGGCGAGGATGGGGCCTTCGACGTAGCGGCCCTTGATGACGTACTCGGCGTGGCCCTTGACCTCGTCCAGTGCGGCGAGGAAGTCGTCGTGGTGCGGTGTGAGCAGCTCTTCCACGACGGCGTCGGGATCGGACATCACCGCCCCGAACCGGAAGGGCAACACCGGCCCCTTGGCGGCCATGGCGTCGAGCAGCCCTTCGTGCGCCAGGAAGTCGCCCGGCCGGCCCAGCGGCTGGTCCACGTTGACGTCGCTGACGAGGGCCGCGATCTCGTCCTGCTTGACGAGCTTGACCTTGCCCGCGGGATCGCCGAGTCCGCGCTGGTCAGAGGAGAGTTTGGCGTCCGAGAGCACGATGCCGTAGACGTAGGAGCCGATGTTCTGGCGCTGGCGGCTGGCCTGCTTGGGCACGGAGGTTCCGGAGACCTTCGTAGAGCGTCCCATGATCCTTACCCTTCCTCTCGCTTCGCCCTCAGCTTCTTCTTCGGCGGCCCCCTGTGCTCCCGCTCCACGGTGACCTCCGGATCCGCCGCCTCGGCCGCCGGGTCCGGCTTGGACTCGGCGAGTTCGCGCAGCGAGTCGCCCGCCTGCTCCACGACGCCCTGGATCACGTCCTTGGTCTTGTCGGCGCCGGGCGCGCCCTTGGCCTGCGCGATGACGTCGGGCAGGCCCTTCTCGCTCTGGTTCATGTCCAGCCTGTTCGCGGCCTCCGCGAAGCGCAGGTAGGTGTCGACGCTGGCCACGACGACGCGCGCGTCGATGGTCAGGACTTCGATGCCGACGAGCGACACCCTGACGTAGGCGTCGATCACGAGGCCCTTGTCGAGGATGGTGTCGATGACGTCGGCCAGGCCCGTGGGGCCGTGCCCGCCCATCTGACCGGGCGCTGCCGGTTGCACAGACGTACTCATGTGATTCCCCCCTTGCGTTCGCCAGCCTGCCCGGCGAATGCGACAAGGAACCCCATACAGCTAAAAATCCGACAGCCTTGACATACTCTGCGCTTACGCTCGATTACCTTCCGCAAAATTAGCGCGGCGGAGTGTTTGTCTCAGGAGCTGGCCCGGACGGCCAGGAGGGGCGTCAGGAGGGTGGAGTGAGGCACCGTACGGCCCTCCAGCTTGTCCATGACCAGCCGCACCGCCTCCCTGCCCACCTCCTCGGCCGGGATCAGCACCGAGGTGAGCGGCGGGCCGGCCCGCTCGGCCACGTCGTCCGGGCAGATCGCCACCACGGCCACGTCGTGCGGCACCCGCCGGTCGAGCTGGCGCAGCGCGGCCAGCACGTGACTCACGGCGGCCTCGTTGTGCACGACCAGCCCGGACAGGCCGGGTCGGTCGAGGAGGAGGTCGCGGACGGTCTCGTACACCTCGTCGAACGTCTCCTCGCACGGCAGCGCGACACCCTTGAGCCCATGGGTGTCCAGCGCCTCCACGAAGCCCTCCCGGGTTCGGGTGGCGAAGCCGGTGCCCCGGTCGTACACCACCGAGGGAGCCCCGAGCAGCGCGATCTCCTCGTGCCCGCGCTCGCTCAGGTGCTCCACGCAGCGCGCGCCCGCGGCGGCGAAGTCGAGATCGACGCAGGTCAGCCCGGCGGGCTCGGCGGGGAAGCCGATCAGGACGCTCGGCTCGGGCAGCTCCCGCAGCAGCGGCACCCTGCGGTCGTCCAGCTCCACGTCCATGAGGACCAGCGCGTCCACCAGGGCGCTCGCGGCCACCCGGCGGATGCCGGCGGTGCCCTCGTCCGCGGTCAGCAGCAGCACGTCGTGGTCGAAGCGGCGGGCGGCCGTGACGACGGCGCTGGCGAAGCGCATCAGCACGGGCACGTGCATGCCCGCCCGCAGCGGCAGCACCAGCGCGATCACGTTGGAGCGCTTGCTGGCCAGGGCGCGGGCGCCGGCGTTGGGGTGGTAGCCGAGCGCGCTGACGCTGTCGAGCACCCGCCGCCTGGTGTCGGCCGAGATCGTCCGCTTGCCGCTGAGCACGTACGAGACGGTGCTCACGGCGACGCCCGCGTGCTTGGCGACCTGGGCGATCGTGACCGTGCGCCCGCTCAAGCCCCTGCTCCGAAGTCGATCCCGGCCAGGGTCACACCCTCGTTCTCGAAGACCACATAGAGATCGTGCACCCCGTCGGCGCCGTCGAGCGAGGCGGGGATGGAGTGGTAGCCGTACCGGTCGGTTCTGGGCACGGGGAACGTGGCCAGCGCGGGCCCGTAGAGCGGGTCGCCGCGGCGGATGGTGATCATGCCGCCTTCCGCGCCGCCGGCCTCGGCCACGCAGGCCACGCCGCCGGTCAGGTCCACCTGGCGGAACAGGATCCAGGCCCCCTCCGCGTCGGAGCGCACGGCGTCGCCGTCCACCCTGGTCTCGTCCACGAACGTGATCGCGTCGTACTCGTCGTGGTCGGCCGCGCGCAGCAGCCCCGACTGAGGCGGGACGGTCTCGCCCTCGACCTCGAAGCGGGCGCTCAGCCGCAGGTCGGTGGCGCTGCGGCCGACCATGAGCTGGTGCGGGGCGCTCTCCACGACGAACCTGCTCCTGGTGACGTCCCAGAAGGCCAGCTCGGCGACGGGCAGCCGGAGCGCGACCGTACGGCTCTCGCCGGGCTCCAGGCGCACCTTCTCGAACCCGCGCAGGCGGCGCAGCGGCTGCTTGACGCGGGAGCGTTGCTGGTGGGTGTAGAACTGCACGACCTCGACGCCGGGGCGATCACCGGTGTTCGTGATCGTGACCCGCGCCTGCAGCTCCCCGTCGATCAGCGCCCCGCGCAGGTCGGCGTAGTCGAACGTGGTGTAGCTGAGGCCGTGGCCGAAGGGGTGGAGGGGGACGCCGCGGAAATACTGGTAGGTGGCGTCGGAGGCGATGATGTCGTAGTCGAGGAGGTCGGGCAGCTCCTGCTCGGAGCGGTACCACGTCTGGGTGAGGCGGCCCTCCGGGTCGGCGTCGCCGAACAACACCTCGGCCAGGGCGTGGCCGTACTCCTGGCCGCCGTGCGCCGACCAGAGCACCGCGGGCAGCTCGCCCTCGGTCCAGGTGAGCGGGTAGCCGCTGGTGATGACCATGACCGTGCGGGGGTTCGCCCTGCGCACGGCGCGCACCACGGCGTCCTGGGCGGGGGCCAGGGCCAGGGTCATGCGGTCCTCGGTCTCGCGGCCGTTGACCAGGGGATGGTCGCCGACCACCACGACCGCCACGTCCACCTCGGCGGCCAGCCTGGCGGCCTCGTCGGTGCCGCTCCTGACCACGTCCATGGCCAGCCACACGGCCTGGTCGGCGTCGTCCACCAGGCGCAGCACGCCGTCGTCGCCCGCGCCGACGTAGCAGCCGGTCGAGACGTGGCGCAGGGCGAGCGTGCCGCGCGGGCGCTCCTCCATGCGGAACGTCTGGCGCACCTCCCACCCGTTCGGCCCCGGCTGGTCGTTGACCAGGGTGAGGCCGTCCACCGACAGGAAGCGGCCGGTGGTCAGGGAGCGCAGCGCGTACGCGCCGCCGCCCCAGTCGAACAGGTCGAACAGCCCCGGCTCCGCGGCGCCGACGGTCAGCGGCCCGCCCGCCGGATCGGCGGTGACGGGGCCCGCGTCGGCGGTCAGCGTGACCCGGTCCACCGCCTCGCAGAACTCGGTCACGCACCGCTCGGCCAGCCCGGCGCGGGCGGTGACGGCGTAGGGCAGGGTGCCGCTGTACCAGTCCTCCATGAGCGCGTCGCCGAGCTGCCCGATCACCGCGATCCTGCTCACGTCGCGGAGCGGCAGCAGGCCGTCGTTGTCCAGCAGCACGAACGAGCGCCGCGCCGCCTCCCTGGCCAGCGCCTGGTGCTCGGGGCAGTTGACCACGTTGTCGTTGATGTCGTCGTACGGCGTCGCCGGGTCGAACTCCCCCAGCCTGAACCGGATCGACAACGCGTGCCGTACGGCCGTCTCCACGTCCTCCTCGGCCAGCAGCCCCTGGGCGAGGGCGGCACGCAGGTGGCCCAGCGTGGCCTCGGAGCGGTCGTCGTCCTGGGTGAAGCTGTCGAGCCCGGCCTTGACCGCGTGCGCGTACGCCTCGGGCAGGGTGTCGTGGTAGCCCTGCAGCGCGGTGAGGTTGCCCGGCGCGTACGCGTCGCTGACCACCAGCAGGTCGTCGGGCGCCCAGGCCCGCAACACCTGCCCGATCAGCGGGCTGAGGTGCGCGGGCCGCCCGTTGACCAGGTTGTACGACGGCATCACGGCCACCGCCACGCCCTCCTCGATGGGCCCGCGGAAGGCCGGCAGCTCGTACTCGTGCAACACCCGCGGCGGCAGGTTGCTGGAGGTCGTGCACCGCTCGGTCTCGTTGTTGTAGGCCAGGAAGTGCTTGAGCGTCGGAGCCGTCTTGAGGATTTCGGGAGCGCTCCCACGAAGTCCGCGCGAATAGGCCGTGGCCATGACGGAGGTCAACCACGGGTCCTCCGAGTACCCCTCCTCGTTCCGCCCCCACCTGGGGTCGCGCAGCGGGTTGACCACGGGCGCCCACACGTTGAGCCCCGCCCCGGCCGGGTCCTTGTGGTGGAAGGCCAGCACCTCGTCGCTGGTGGCCTCGCCGACCCTGCGCACGAGGTCGCAGTCCCACGTCGAGGCCAGCCCGACGGCCTGCGGGAACACGGTGGCCGGGCCCAGCCAGGCCAGGCCGTGCAGCGCCTCGGTGCCCGTGCGGAACGCGCCGACGCCCAGGCGCTCGACCGGCGCCTGGTACTGGTGCAGCAGGCCCACCTTCTCGTCGAGGGTGAGCCTGCCGATCAGGTCGTCGATCCGGTCGCGAAGGGGGGCGGCTGGGTCGCGGAAGGGGGGTTGTTGCATGATCATCCCTCTGAGAGTGTCGAAGCGCTTCGACGACCGGCCTGGGGAAGTTACGCGGACATTTCGGTGGGTTGACTGAAGGGTGCACGTCCCGGTGACCAAGGTCAAGGGATTCGCGACAATCCTCCCGGCAATCTTCCCGAATCAACGGAGTCGAGCACCCTCGCCGCACCACCGAGCGCGGCCGCGTCGTGCCCCAGCGTCGAGGCCACGACGTGGCAGCCCCCGGCGACGACGCGGTGGCCCAGCTCCTCGTGGACGGCGGGCAGCAACCACGGCGCCAGCGGAACGTAGTAGCCGCCGAGGATCACCACCTCGGGGTCCAGCAGGTTGGCCAGGATGGACACGCCCTTGCCCAGGCTGCGGCCCACGGAGTCGAGCGTGCTCAGGCTCTCGGGGTCGCCCGACCTGGCCAGGCGCACGACCTCCTCGATCTCGACCTGGATCTCGGCCGGTGACGGGTCCTTGCGCAGCACGGCGCCGATCCCGGCCATGGCCTCCAGGCAGCCGTGCCGCCCGCAGTGGCAGGCGGGGCCGTCGGGGTCGAGTTGCACATGACCGATCTCGCCGCTGTGGCCGCGCCCGCCCCTGCGCAGCCGTCCGTCGAGGATGATGCCGGCGCCCACGCCCATCTCGCCGGTGAGGTAGATCAGGTCGGAGGCGCCCGCGTGCGCGCCGAAGCGCTGCTCGGCCAGGGCCGCGAGGTTGGCGTCGTTGTCGACCTGGATGGGGAAACCGGGGTCGCGCAGCGCCTTGGTCAGGTCGCCGCCGATGTCGGCGTCGCGCCAGCCGAGGTTGGGCGCGATGCGCACGGTGCCCTGCACGTCGATCAGCCCCGGCACGGCCACGGCCAGGCCGAGCACCTGGCGCTCCTCCTTGGCCATCCGGCCGACCACGCGCCTGACGATCGCGCCGACGCCGGCCATGCCCTGGTTGACCGAGTCACCCCCCGAGAACGAGCGCCGCCAGGTCAGCAGCCGCTCCCCCGCCAGATCGGTCGCCACGGCCGACACGGTGTCGACGCTGATCTCGACCCCGATGGCCGCGTAGGGAGAGCCGTCGAGGACGAGCATCGTGGCCGGCCTGCCGACGCGGTTCTCCGTGAGCCCGGTCTCGCGTACCAGCCGGCGATCGATGAGGTCGGCAACCAGGCTGGAGACCGTCGCCTTGTTCAGCCCGGTGGAGGCCGCGATGTCGGCGCGCGAGCACGGCGCGTGCTCGCGGACGAACCGCAGCACCACCGTGAGATTGGTGGCCCGTACGTCGGCGAAGTCGGCCGGCTGAGGCCCGGTCGTAGAAGTGATCAATATCAGCCCCGTTCCCGCCAAGAGATGACCCCAGCATGCCGCATCGCGGGCTCCCTTCACCAACCTGTGACCGTCGTGGTCCCTTGTGGCTACCGGCACAGTCTACTAATTTGTTTGGTCGGAATACCAACTAATTATAAGAGGCCATTCCACTCGGAGAAAGGGAGCGAGCCATGGCAAATTCCACGACTCGCCGCGGGTTCCTCGGTCTGGTCGGTGCGAGCGTGCTCGTAGCCGGTTGCGCCGAGAAGCGAGAGGCGTCCAAGGGCACGGCCGTGGCGGCCGACAAGCTCAAGAACCTGGTGCCCACCAGAGTGCCGTTCGACATCCCCGGGCTCAAGCCCGACCTTCAAGGAGCCGAGTTCGTCCAGCCGGGCTTCCTGACCCGTCCGGCCCAGATGGTGCAGGCCGTCACCGCCAAACCGCTCACCAGCGGCAAGGAGGTGACCGCGATGACCCCGCTGTGGGGCACGGTGCCTCCCGGCCTGGGCAGCAACTCCTACTACGACGCGGTCAACGAGCGCCTCGGCGGCACCGTACGGTTCAACATCTCCGACGGCAACACCTACGGGCAGAAACTGTCCACGCTCCTGGCCAGCAACGACGTACCCGAGATGGTGATGGTCCCGAACTGGGAGCTCATCAAGATCGCCCACTTCACCGAGGCGGCCAACAAGCTCTTCGCCGACCTGTCCCCCTACCTCGCCGGGGACAAGGCCAAGGAGTTCCCCCTGCTGGCCAACTACGACACCGCCGCCTGGCAGTACGGCGTCTTCGGCGGCGTCCTGCAGGGCATCCCATGGCAGAACGACCCGTACCCGTTCGCCACGTTCGTCCGCCAGGACATCCTGGAGGAGCTCGGCCTGCAGCACCCCAAGAGCGGCGACGACCTGGTCGCGCTCGGCAAGGCGATCACCGACGCCAAGAAGAAGCGCTGGGCCTACGGCGGCGGCATGGAGCAGGAGATGCAGCGGGCCTTCGGCGCGCCGCGCGAGTGGCGTAAGAAGGGCGACGGCACGCTCATCTACAAGTACGAGACCGACGAGTGGGCCGCCCACATCGAGTTCATGACCAAGCTCTTCGACGCCGGATACGTGCACCCCGACGTCATGGCCAACAAGGACGCCGACAACAAGGGCATCTTCGGCAGCGGCGAGATGGTCATCTACCGTGACGGCCTCGGCGCCTGGCACGAGAACCTGGGCCGCTTCCAGCCCGACAACCCGAAGTTCGACCAGCAGATCGTGGACCCGTACCCGGCACGCGCGGGCGGCACCCCGATCATGTGGCGCAACGAGCCGGCCAGCATGTTCGTCTTCCTCAAGAAGGGCCTCGGCGACGCCAGGACCCGCGAACTGCTCGCGGTGTCCAACTGGGCCTCGGGGCCGTTCGGCACGCAGGAGTACGAGCTGGTCAACAACGGTGTCGAGGGCAAGCACTACACGGTCGAGGACGGCAAGGTCAAGCAGACCGCGCTCGGGCGCAAGGAGGTCGCGCCCACCTACATGTTCCTGTCGGGCCGGCCGAACGCCAACGCGATGAGCCAGTACGAGGGCCTCGTCCAGGCCCAGTGGGACTGGCAGACCAAGGCGGCCAAGCTCCTGGAGAACGACCCGTTCGTAGGCATCCGCGTGGAGACGCCCTCCAAGATGGCCGGGCTGACCGTGCCCACCGAGGACAAGATGCAGGAGATCTTCCGCGGCAAGCGCCCTGTCTCCGAGTGGCCCAAGATCCTCAGGGAGTGGCAGGACCAGGGCGGGAACGAGGCGCGCGAGTTCTACATGAAGGTCGCGCGCGAGAACGGCAGGCTTTGAGGGAGCACTTCATGAACGCGATGAGGGGCCTGCCATGGGCGCCGTGACCACCAGGCGGCGTTCCCCCGGGCGCGCCACGTCCCCATCACCCACGCACGTCGCACCACCGAAGTTGTCCTGGCGGGCCAAGCTGCGCAGGGACTGGCCGCTGCTGGTGATGAACCTGCCGATGTTGCTGGTCGTCGTGGGCTTCTGGTGGGTCCCGGCGCTCGGCAACGTGATCGCCATCCAGGACTACAACCCGTACACGGGCGGCATCCTCGGCAGCCCGATCATCGGCTTCACGAACTTCGCCCTGCTCTTCGAGGACCCGCAGTTCCTGCGCGCGATCGGCAACACCCTGTCGATCACCGCCTTCCAGCTCATCTTCTACTTCCCGGTGCCGATCATGCTGGCGCTGCTGCTGAACAGCATCGTCTCGGCCAGGCTTAGGGCGTTCGTGCAGGGCGTGGTCTACATGCCGTTCTTCTTCTCCTGGGTGCTGGTCGTGGCCATCTTCCAGCAGATGTTCGGCGGAGCGGGCCTGCTGGCGCAGATCCTGCGGCAGAACGGCCGCGAGGCCGTGGACTGGATGACGAACTCCGACACGTTCATCCTGCTGATCACCTCCCAGACCATCTGGAAGGACGCCGGCTGGGGCGCGATCATCTTCCTGGCCGCGCTCAGCACCATCGACCCGAACCTCTACGAGGCCGCCGCCGTGGACGGCGCCCGCCGCTGGCGGCGCATGTGGCACATCACGCTGCCCGGCCTGCGCCCGGTGATCGTGCTGCTGCTGATCCTGCGCCTGGGCGACGCGCTGAACGTCGGCTTCGAGCAGTTCATGCTGCAACGCAGCGCCGTGGGCAGCGGCGCGTCAGAGGTGTTCGACACCTTCGTGTACTGGTCCGGCATCCGCAGCGGCGACCTCGGGTACGGGGCGGCGGCCGGGCTGTTCAAGGGCCTGGTGGGGCTGCTGCTCATCGTGGCGGCCAACCGGGTGGCGCACGCGTTCGGCGAACGAGGGGTGTATTCACGATCATGACGGCCCTGACATCCAGGAACCCGGCCCGGCTGGCCCCCTGGGAGGAGCGTCCTTCGCCGGCCGGCCGGCTCGGCAAGGGCACGCTGGTGACGCTGATCCTCCTCATCGTGCTGGGTCCCCTCTACACGATCGTGCTGACCAGCCTGAGCTCCTCGGCCACCGTGAACCAGGCGGGCGGGCTCGTGCTGGTGCCCGACGGGCTCACGTTCGAGGCCTACCGGCAGATCTTCTCCGACACCGTGGTCAGCCGCGCGGTGCTGGTCAGCACCGGCATCACCGTGGTCGGCACGCTGATCAGCGCCGGGGTGAGCGTGCTCGGGGCCTACTCGTTGTCGCGCCCCGGCTCGTTCCTGCACCGGCCGTTGTTGTTCAGCGTGTTGCTGATGTTCGTCTTCTTCCCCGGCATCATCCCCGTGTACCTGATGGTGAGCGGGCTGGGGCTGAAGGACAGCTACTGGTCGCTGATCCTGCCGACGGCCGTGTCGGCGTTCAACGTGGTGGTGTTGCGCTCGTTCTTCATGAACATCCCCGGGGAGATCATGGACAGCGCGCGCATCGACGGGGCCGGGGAGTTCCGGATCCTGTTCCGCATCATTCTGCCCATGTCGAAGGCGGTCACGGCGGTCGTGGCGATGTTCTACGCGGTGGGCTACTGGAACGCGTGGTTCAACGCGATGTTGTACATCGACGACACACGGAAGTGGCCGCTGGCGTTGATCCTGCGGCAGTACGTCGTGGACTCCAACCCCCTGCCCGCGGCCACGGCCGGGGTGACGGGCGACGCCCCGCCCACTCTGGCGATCAAGATGGCCATCGTGGTGATCGCCGTGGTCCCCGCCCTGATCATCTATCCCTTCGTGCAGCGCCACTTCACCAAGGGCGTGATCGTGGGGGCCATCAAGGGCTGACCTCGTCTCGGTAAGGGTCACCGTCCTCCCGATGGTGGCCCTTCGGGCGTTATACGGATTCCGCATGTCGGGGTGCTGACCCGCCAGAGCCCGAGATGGCGCCCCGAGCACCCGGGCCTGATCGCCGGCCTCGAAGCAGGCCTGCAGCGATATTGAGCGCACAAGTGCCCGCCGCTCCCGCGACCAGCCCTTTGACAAGTCTGTGCATACGCTCCCGCTACCCCGCACACCACCTCACTCACCCGGCACTCCCCAGCATCCATCGCAACACCCGCATGTTCCTCGCGCTCAGAACGCCCTCCGCCGCGCCGGCCAGCCTCTCCAGCTCCTGCCGCAGGTCGGCGGGCGGTGGCGGCAGGTACTGGCTCGCCGAGTCCCTCCGGCACCAGGCGGTCAGGTCGACACAGGCTCGCCTGCTCACCGTCTCGTCCCGATCGTGTACCAGCAGCAGGTCCGCCCTGACCCGGCTCCAGTTGCCCCGGTGGATGAGCAGCCGATGCGCGCCGAGGCGGACGTGACGGGGATGCCCGGCGCCGAGCAACGTCCACAGGCGCTCGATCGGCACGCTGGGGAAGGAGTCCCGGAGGGTGATGACGACGTTCCTGACCACCATGGGCGCCGGGTCCTCCAGCAGAGCGGCTACGCCGGCCTCCACCGCCCCGAGGCGACGCAACGTCCGTACGGCCTCCGCCCGCACACGCGGCCTCGAATCCCGCAGGTACGGCAGGACGAGGGCGGCATCGTCCCGCGTACCGCAGTCGCCGATCCCGGCCAGCAGCCCGCGTGTCGCCCGGCCGCCCACCACCCGCTGGTCGGTCTTGATGCGCTCGCGATAGAGCTCGGCCGGATCGCCACCCGCCCGCCGCACGGCCCACTGCGCGGTCAGCCGCACCATCCCGGCGCTGTCGGCCAGGAATCGCAGCCCATGCTCGGTCCCGCCGAGCCGTACGAGGGCGGTCAGGGCTTCGACCCGGCCCTGCGCCGAGGTGCCGTCCAGGATGCTCAGGACCAGCTCGGGCCGGTCGTGTTCGATTGCCTGGGCGGCGAGGGCCCGGGCGCAGCGCGTACGGGAGACCTGGTCGGACTCGTGCATCGCGGCCGAGGCGAGCCGCCCGTGATCCAGGCGTCCGGCCCGCAGCGCCACGTCGTACACGAACCGCCGCCCGCTCCGGTCCGGGCACCGGCGCACGAGGTCCAGCGTCTCGTCGTCGGCCCGGGCGAGAGCGTCGCGGACCAGTTCCAAGGCCGGGAGGACACGAGCGCGGTCCTCCAGACCCGCGACCACCGGCACGGCCGCCAGGAACGCCGTCGCATCGACCGCACCCGCGAGCACCTCGCCCAGGACCGCCACCGCCCGATCGCGCACGGGCCGCACCCAATCGGTGCTTCTCATCACCAGCACGGGCAGCAGACCGGCGTCGGTTCGCATGGCCGGATGCCGGACGGCTCGCTCCCGTTCACGCCCGTCCCTGGCACAGGCCGCCAGCGCGACGGCGAGAGAGGTGGAGGACGGCTCAGGCGATGTGCCGCCGCGACTCCCCGGCTCGGCTGAGCCGTCCGGCACTCGGCCGAGAGACTGACACCCCTCGGGTACGGCTGCGAGAGGGCCGTGCGGCCTGCAGGCGCAGGCAGGGAACAGCGGGTACCGGCGACGCACCGCCACATCCAGCTCGATCCACAACGTCGGCGCCGCCGCCATCACGTCCATGGCCTGCCCGGCGAGCCCGGAGTCCGTGACCACGGCGAACATAGCGGCGGCGAGATCGTCGAAGGACGACCGCCGGCCGTCGGCGGCCTCGGAGACCAGCCGGCGAATCGAATCCACGATCGGCTCACCGGCCGACGGCGGTAAATGCTCTTCGGTGCCTGCCATGCGGCCATCGTTCCATCTGTCTGCAGGCATATTCGATCAAATATCCGTAGCTGAGCCTCGGAGTGGTACGGCGTCGAACAGCGACCGTGACCGCGCGCCGCCTGAGCCCCGAGTACGGCGTCAGGCGGCGGCCGGGGCCGGGCGTTGCCTGGTGTGCAGGATCCAGGCGGAGGCCAGATGGACGACGGCGCTCACACTCCCTCCGACCACCATCCCGGGAACCCCCTGCCTGAGCCCGATGACAACATCGACCGCCTGCACGATCCCCGCCACCGTCAGCATCGGCAGGAGCAGTTCGGGCTTGGCGCGCCCGCTGAGCGCGTAGAGCACGGCGGCGCCCAGAGGGAGGGCGCGCGCGGCGTACAGCTCGAGCCCCACGGAGACCTCGCCGCCGGGCAGGAGCAGGCTGGGCTTGACCAGCCCGATCACGGCCGAGGCCATGGAACCGACCACCAGCGCACCGTTGACGACAGTGAGCAGTCTCATCGTTCTTCTCCTTAATCGTTCATGCTCTGAATGATTCATCTACGCTAACATGCGGAGCATGAACAGAGTCAAGGCCACGTCCCTTCCCGGCACGCTCAGCTTCCGCTTCGGCATCCTGGGCGCGATGGTCACCGACCTGTTCGTCGCCGCGCTCGGCCCACTCGACCTCAAGCCCAAGCACGTCGGCATGCTGGTCCTCCTGGACACCGGCGGCCCGGCCGCCCAGCTGGAGATCGCCCGTACCATGGGCGTCGCCCCGAGCCTGGTGGTGAGCCTGGCGGACCACCTGGAGAAACTGGGCGCGATCCAGCGCGTACGCGATGCGGCGGACCGCCGCCGTCAGGTGCTCAGCCTCACGGACCAGGGCCGCGACCTCCTGGCGGCCGGCCTCGCCGCCGCGAACCGGCTCGACGCCGACCTGGCGGAGCCGCTGAGCGAGCAGGACAGGAAGGAGCTCGGCCGCATCCTCGGCATCCTGGCGGCCGAAGCGGGACTTCCCCATTGACCATCCGCGCGTGATCTTCCCGGGTACGATTCCCCGGCCCCCTGTTGATCACCCGGAAAGTCCCCCGATGCGGAAAGTGAAGTTCTTCTGGTGGGCAGCGGTGGCGCTGTCGCTCTGGGAACTGCTGATCGAGCCCTTATTCGCCGAAAGACAGACGGTCGTCTGCACGAGTGGCGCGCCGTTGGAGATGCAGCCGCCCGGCCCCCTGGCGGAGGCGGCGGAGTTCCTCGGCCTCTGGCTCACCCTGCTCCAGCCCATACTGCTGGCGCTGATCGCGTTGTGGGCTATCCGGTCGCCGGCGCGGACCGCTGTCTCGCAACGGGCTGTCGGCTCTCCCCCCACCGCGCCGGGCCCAGCGGCCCGCTTGCTGCCCACCACCCCCGGGACGGCAGCCACCTTGCTCCCCACCACGTTGGGACTGGCGTTCGCCCTGCTCCCCACCGCGCTGGCCGAAATCGAGGAGCGTCTGTCTCCTGAGGCGCCCTTCTGGTGGCGTGAGTGCCTGGAAGCCCAGCTGACCCCGCCGTCCTTCGCGGTGCCGCGCCTGGTCCTGGCCTGGCTGCTCTCTCCAGCCACCATGGTCGTGCTGGCCGGGATGGCGGCGGCGGGGATCCGGCCACGCCTGACCGACCTGCGGAACCTCGGGACGGCGGCGGCGGCCGTCATGCTCGCCGCGCTCATGCCCGGCCTGCTCGTCGGCCTGCCCGACAACGCCGACGGCACCCCGCGTTACGTGGTGACCGGGGAGGGCCTGTCGTCGTACGTACTCGACCTGGAGTCCGGCGATCCAGTGAGCAGCCTGCCCGAGGCGACGCGCACGTACGCCATCTACGATCGCATCGTCCGCGACAAGGAGCCAGGCAACTACATAGCGGCGATCACCAGCCCGTCTGGCGGTTACTTCCGCCTCTACCGGCTGGCCATGGGCGCCGACGGCCGGGTCACGGTCGGCGAGCGGCTCACCCCCACGATCAAGGGCACGGTCAACGGCCTGGCCGTCTCATCCGAGGGCCGCATCGCCTACGGGCGGTTGACGGACGAGCCCGGCTTCGGCGTCGTGGGCACCCTGGAGCGCGAATGGCCCGCCAACGGCTACGGCGTTCAGTGGCTGGACGCGCGGACCCTCGCGCTCCCCTCGCACAGCGTTCCGGCAGACGGCGTGGCGGCTCTCGACGTCGGCACGGGTGCGATCCGCCGGCTTCCCGCCCCGGCCGAGCACGAGATCTACAACCCGTTCCTCGTCCTGCCCGGGGGGAGACAGCTCCGCGTGCTCGGCCGACCGGCCCGCACTCTCGTCCTGCACGAGGGGACCCGCCGGATCAGGACGCTCCTCGACCTGAACTGCGGCCACATCGAGTCGCTGGCGCTCGCCCCGACCGGCCGTCACATGCTGGTGGGGATCGACCGGGAGGCCGACCGGATGGACAGATCACCCCTGGCCGGCCTGCCGCCGTGTGGCGGCGCGCCCTCACAACTGCTCCGCCTGGAGCTCGAATCGGGCAACGCCCAGATCGTTCCCGGTAAGCAAGGGTCTTGGGTACAGGCTTGGTGAGAACCGGTTTCAGGTAATCATGAGGAGCTGAAGTGAGCCCGCAGTCCTTGCATGAGATCTTCCAAGCCAGCCGTTACCCGGGCCGGATCGTGGTGTGGGCCAGGACCCTCGATGGCGTGACGTGCGGCGGCTACGTCCTGACCGGCCGTACCCCTGCATCACAGGCGCGCGCCCTGCGCCTGACCGGTCAAGAGCTTGTGGTCGGTCCCACCAGCCCGGCCCCGAACGATCCGCTGCGGCACTATGTCGCCGCCGCACGGCGCGGGGACTGGCTCGTGTACGGCAACGGCGAGCAGGTGGCCACTGTGGCCGATCGCCTCCAGGAAGGGCAGCCGCCGACGGTCGCGCTGGACGAACTGGAGTACGAGCCGGATCCACCGATCTTCACCCCCCGGATCACCGTGATCGCGGGGTCCGCGGCGCAGGCGTGGTTCGGCGCGGCCCGGCGCAGTCTCAGCGACAGAACGACGACGAACCTGCTGACCCTCTCCGTCCGGGACCTGGCTCCCGGCGACGCCGTCCTGATGACCACCTACCGATCAGACGGAGAGCACCCCGTCACCGGAGAGCCCTTCGTCGAAGCCGTCACCGAGGCGGCCGACCAGCACGAACTGCTCGACGAGCTGTGGGACTCACTCGATCCCCGGTTCCGGGTGGCGGCAGCGACCTTCACTCCCCATGGCCTGGCAGAGGCCGCCCTGCGGCATCGAGCCGATGGGCGGGATGTCGCTTGAAACAGCGTCGAAGTCCAGCAAAAGGCCCTTCGCAACCAGGCCGCCCGGTCCGCAGGAGTCAGCCCTGCTCTGCCCAACCGTCGATCACCAGATGCCGGACCTGCCGGTGACGTCCGGCAGACAGGACATCCCGCACCGCGTGCGGCCGCGCATCCACGTCGGCCAGCCCGGCCAGCGGCAATCATTCCTGGACCAGATGCGCCTCACGACTGGTCACATCGGCACGATCGATCACGGCCAGCAGGTAATGCTCCAGAGCGTGGATCCGGTGATCGTTGTGCACGAAGCGGTTCTCCGCCACGAGCAGGTATTCCCAGTAGAGCAGGCGAGCGTTGGTCTCCTCGTCGATCTCCTGGCGGAGTCGGCTCTCGAAAGTGTCACCCACCTCGTACTCTCCGCCGATGAACCCGTAGTGGTGCTCCGGGGTCGCATCAGCGGGGCGCTGTAGCAGTACACGATCGCCGTCGATGACGATCGCGCGCACGCTGGCCCGTACGAGCTGGCGTGCCGCCACCGTTGCAAAGAACCGGTCTTCACTTTCCGACATGTCGGCACTGTAACTGTGATGATCACGCAAGAGCCGAGGTACGGTCCGCCAACCCCGTGGAGCGGCCCCCCGAGGGCCTACGCCGCACACGATCAGATATTGCGGGTTCCGGAGGTACACCCGCACAGTGGCCGGGCGGCAGCGCAGCGTTCGGGAAATACCAGCATTCCGTTCGCGACGGAGATAAGGTTTTTCCCGAACGTCAAGGGACTGGAGACCCGATGGAGGCCAGGCCACAGCCTCAGAACGAGGCCGCAATCTTGACAGCTGGGATGGCTGTGCTGGGCGACCGATTGCCGACGGGCTGGGACGTCCGATCGGTCAGCCCCGAACGTGAAGATACTCACCTTGATGCACTGTGGGAGGTGACCGCACCAGATGGAACCTCGGTCGTGCTGGTAACGGAAGCCAAGCGCGTTGTGGGAAGCCGCGACACCGCCACGCTGCTTCAGCAACTGGATGCTTACGTCCGACAGATTCCAGGCAGCCGTGGAGTTGTCGTCGCCAGATACCTTTCGCCTCCCGTACGCAGGCGACTCGCCGATGCTGGCCTGTCCTACATAGACGCGACCGGGAACATACTCCTGAACGTGCCACAGCCCGGTCTGTACATAGCGGACCGAGGGGCTGACCGCGACCCGTGGCGCGGTCCCGGGAGACCACGCGGAACGTTGAAGGGCGCTCCCGCGGCCAAGGTCGTACGCGCGCTCTTGGACCACGACAGATCGTGGGCGATCCGCGACCTGGTCACTGTCTCCGGCGTTTCCACTGGATCGACCTACCGGGTGATCGAGTTCCTCGAAGGCGAGGATCTGGCAACACGAAACAGTTCGGGCGCGGTCGTAGTGCCCGACTGGATTGCACTGCTGAGGCGTTGGAGCGACGACTACGGGTTCGTGCGCAGCAGTCGCATCACACGCTGGATAGCACCGAGAGGTCTGTCAAACCTCGTGCAGCGGGCGTCAGGGAGTCTCACCAAGTACGCCGTGACCGGGACCTTGGCCGCCGCCACATGGGCCCCCTATGCGCCCGCCCGCTCCGCAATGATCTACGCCGAGAATGCCGAGCGAACCGCGCAACTCTGGGATCTTCGCCCTACCGATGCCGGAGCGAATGTGATGCTGGCCGAGCCGGAAACCGACGTCGTCTTCACTCGCACCCTTGCCGACGCATCCGGTCTCACGATCGCAGCACCATCCCAGGTCGTTGTTGACCTGCTGACGGGCCCTGGGCGCAGCCCTTCCGAAGCCGAAGAACTCATCGAATGGATGAAGCGACATGAATCCTCCTGGCGTAGATAGTGGCGACATCCTCGTCCGATCTCGATCCGCTCTCCTTGATGCTCTGGCCGCGCTCGATGCACATCGCGACGCTGTGATCGTCATCGGGGCACAGGCGATCTACCTGCGCACTGCAGGAAGCCCTGTCGCGCTCGCTGAGACAACGAAGGACAGCGATCTCGCACTCGACCCAAGAGTGCTGGAGGACGAACCACTCCTGGAGAAGTCCATGAACAGCGCGGGCTTCTACCGCGACCCCCTCGACGGACAGCCTGGCGCATGGCTGAACTCCGACGGCACTCCCGTCGACCTCATGGTGCCCGAGGCACTCGCAGGACCAGGTACGAAAAACACAAGGGGAGCCCGTATCCCACCGCATGATCGTCGTGCGACCAGACGCGCTCGTGGTCTCGAAGCCGCTGTCATCGACAATTCGCTCATGGCTGTCACCGCTCTCGATGCTGAAGACACCCGTGAGTATCAAGTTCGAGTCGCCGGCTCTGCGGCCTTGTTGGTGGCCAAGCTTCATAAGATCGCCGAACGCGTTTCCGTTCCCCATCGGTTGAACGACAAGGACGCGCATGACGCGTACCGCGTGTTGATCGATGCTGACACCGCCGAACTGGCCGCCGCCTTCCGAATCCTGCGCCGGGAACCCATCAGCAGCGAAGTCACGAGCGAAGCCGTTGAATACCTGATCACACTCTTCGCGGCGGGGCCGGACGCGCTCGGCTCGACAATGGCTGGACGCGCTGAAGAGGGGATCGGAGAACCTGAAACGGTCGCCTTGGCGACATCCCTCCTGGCCGCTGATCTCGTACAGGCCTTGGAGCACGACTGAGCTGTCCCACCCTGCCAGTGGCCGGGCTCTCTACACCGGAGGGACAAGCCTCCGTCCCTCTCGGGGGCCACACCATATCCCGCGAATGTAGTACTGACAGCGCCGAGCGTCATGAGATGCCGGGCTCCCCCATGCAGGGGAGCTTCTGACTTGACTCCTACCGGGCGTTCATCGCTTGGTGGCGGAACGTGATCGCGTTCCTGCGCTGGTTCCGCATCCGCTGGGGATCCGCGACATCCACGAAGCCTTCATGACCCTCGCCGCCGCCACCCCCTCTGCCGGTAACAGCTCACGAGGAGCTGACAAGCAGGTCAGCGATCGGCTCCCGACCAAGATCTCCGACACGCGGGCGGTTCTCGTCGCCTGTGCGTGGGGCAAAGCCGGGAGAGCGCGAGAGGGCTGGGAAGCCCTCTCGCCCGGGGCTTGTGGCGGAGCCGCGAGCCCCGGATGGACACAGCCCGAGCGAAGCGAGGACCACGCAGTTTGGGGGTCGAAGGGGCGCAGCCCCTGGGGAGCAGGGTCCGAGCCATCGCATGGCGCGCAGCGCCCCCCCAACGCGAGGTCCTCGCTTTCGGGCGTTAAGCCGGGGTGCAGGTGAGGGTGGTGGGTGGGGTGTTGGTGGTGGTGTAACTGCCGTTGAAGCCGAACGAAGTCGAAGCGCCCGCCGACAGGTTGCCGTTGTAGCCGGCGTTAACGGCCGTCACGGTGGCGCCCGTCTGGGTCTGGGTGGCGCTCCAGATCTGGGTGATCTTCTGGTCACCCGACCAGGTCCACGTCACCCTCCAGCCGGTGATCGCGGAGGTGCCGGAGTTCCTGACCGAGACCTCGCCCTGGAAGCCGCCGGGCCACGAATTGCCCGCCTTGTACGTCGCCGTACAGCCCGTCCCCGTGGTGGGGGTGACGGTCGGGGTGACCGTGGGAGTGACGGTCGGCGTCACGGTCGGCGTGACAGTGGGAGTGACGGTGGGCGTGACCGTGACCGGGGGGCCGGTGCGGTCGCCGTAGATGATGCCGCGCCCATTCGTGCCCAGGTAAACACGACCGTACACACGCGGATCGCCCGTGAGCGCCTCGCCCATGTTCCCCCATTGGTGCTTGTCGTCGTTGATCCGTACCCAGCTCGAAGCGCCGTTGTCCGACCGGTACAGCCCCGTGACGCCGTCGATCGTGGCGACGGCGTAGACGGCCACGTACGTGCTGCCGGGCGCCGCCTTGCCGAAGCCGACGTTGACGGACTTGGTGACGGCGGACACCTTGGTGAAGGAGGCGCCGCTGTTGGTGGAGTGCCACAGGCCGCCCTCCCCGGCCACCCAGACGTCCCCTTCGACACCGGGCACGGCCTTGATCTTGCCGGTGGTGGGCAGGCCGGTCGCCGCGGTGGCGGTGAAGGTGGCGCCGCCGTTCGTGCTGACGTACACGCGGCCGCCGCTGAGGCCGTAGAACTTCTGGGCGTTGACCCGGTCCGACTCGACGATCGCCTCTGTCGGCAGGCCGGAGGCGGTCTGCCAGGAGTTGCCGTACCCGACCGAGTAGACGGGGGTCACGGCCTTGGGCGCCCAGACGAAGCGGGAGCCGTCGGCCGCCGCGGCGACCGTGCCGCCCTCGTTGACGCCTCCGGGTTCCGTGCCCTGGAACCAGTTCGCGCCGCCGTCCGTGGAGAAGGCCACGTGGCTGTCGTTCGGGCGGTCGGCGTCGGTGAAGTTGCCCGCCCTGACCATGATCGAGGGGGACTTCTCGGCGTAGTCGAGGCTGGTGGTGGAGGTGAAGGCAGGGGCGGTGAACATCGTCGGCGGTACGGCGTCCAGGTTCGTGTGCCGGAACCCGCCGATGTCACCGAGGGCGCTGACCAGGGGCGCGCCGCTCGGCGGGCTGATCAGGTCGAGGACGGCCGTCTCCTCCAGGCCCTTGGCCATGGGCTTGATCGTGAACTGGCCGCCCGAGTCCCACAGCGCGAGGTTCTCGGTGCCGTAGATCGTGGCGCCGGTGCCGTACATCATCCTGTTGGAGTCGAACGGGTCGATCTCCAGCGATTCGGTCATCCAGCCGAGCTTGGGTGTGACCTCGGGAGGTTGCGGGTTGGTGCCGAAGGTCAGCCACGGGTTCTCGGAGACGTCCATCTTGTAGCGGAAGGAGCGGTTGGGGTAGGAGGTGAAGTCCCACACGCGGGTCCACGTGGCGCCGGAGTCGGTGGAGCGGAAGAAGATGACGTCCGGCCACCAGGAGATCTGCGTGGCCACCATGATCGTCCCCGGATGTTGCCGGTCGACGGTCAGGCCGCTGTAGCCGAAGTAGTCGTCGGCGCTGGAGGACGGTATGGGGCTGATCTGCGTCCAGGTGCCGGTGGCGGTGGCGTAGCGCCACACGTCGCCCTTGGCCCCGTCGTAGGGGCCGCCGGTGTCGCTCGTGGCGAGGTACAGGTAGCCGTTGACGGTGTCGAGCACGCCCTTGTGGGCGAGGTAGCCGGTGGGCTGCCCGGCCAGCCGCGACCAGGTGGCGCCGCCGTCCGTGGTGCGGTAGACGCTGTTGTCCTTGTCGGCGACGCCCACGTAGATGGTCTTGGTGGCGGCGCCGGTGGTGGACGAGCGCTTGTCGTAGGTCACCCACACCACGCCGGGCCTGTGGCTCAGGTACCCGTTGGGGTCACTGGGGTCCTGGGCGTAGTTGCCGGCGTTGGTGAAGCTCGTCACCTTCGACCAGGTCGCGCCGTAGTCGGTGCTGCGCCACAGGCCGTTGCCGTTGGGGGCGCCGAAGTAGATGACGCGGTTGTCGTTCGGGTCCACGGACAGCGCCTCGCCCATGCCGCGGCCCGGCATGTTGCCGCCCAGCTTGAACGGCAGCGCCGTGACCTGCCAGGTGTCGCCCTTGTCCGTCGATCGCAGGATGGCGCCGTTGTTGGGATCCCAGGTGTTGGTGTACATGCCGACGGCGGCGTACAGGCGGTTGGTCTGCACGGGGTCGGTGGCCATGCTGATCACGCCGTTGTAGCCCCACTTGTCCCATCCCGCCCAGTCGAGCAGCGGGGTCCAGGACTTGGTGGACTGGTTCCACCGGTACGCGCCGCCGATGTCGGTGCGGGCGTAGATGAGGTTGCGCTCCGTCGGGTTGAAGATGATGCCGGGTACGAAGCCCCCGCCGTCGATCCTGACGTTCTTGTACGCGTACGGATCGGCGGCGACCGCCGAGACCGGCGACATCCGCACGACGGCCGCCACGAGCAATACGGCGACGGTCGTGAGCATGACGAATAATCTTCTTCGCATGCGCGGCTCTTCCTTTCCAGGCACGCCAGCAGGCGCCCCAAAGGCGTCAGATGACCGCCATGCACGAGCAGAATGCAGGACCCTGACCGTCGCCGCGCCTTCGCGCATGAGCTCACCAGAAGGCTCACACACGCGCGCATCAGAGGTCAATAGTTTGGACATACAACCAATTAAGGAGGCGTCATGACCGGCTTTCCCGAATACCGGGTGGACGGCAAGGTCGCGCTGGTCACAGGTGCGGCGCGGGGTCTCGGGCGGGCGATCTCGCTGGCTCTGGCCGACGCCGGAGCGGACGTCGCACTGGGGCTCAGGGACGCGGGGCGGGACGACGGCCTGGCGGAGGAGATCGGGGAGCTGGGCCGCACGGCGCTGCCGCTGCAGATGGACATGACCGCCCCCGGCCAGATCGCCGAGTCCGTGAGGCAGGCGGTGGACCGGTTCGGCCGGATCGACCTCCTGGTGAACAACGCCGGGATCGCCCCGGGCAACCCGGCCGAGGACGTGACGGAGGACGACTTCGACCGGACGCTCCAGGTCAACCTGAAGGGCACGTTCCTGGCCAGCCAGGCGGTGGGCCGCGTGATGATCGGCCAGGGGCACGGCCGCATCGTCAACGTCGGTTCGCAGGCCGGCGAGGTGGCCCTGCCCGGCGAATCCATCTACTGCATGACGAAAGCCGCCATCGCCCACCTGACCCGCTGCCTCGCCGTCGAATGGGGCCCCCACGGCATCACCGTCAACAACGTCGCCCCCACCTTCATCCGCACCCCGGGCACCCGGCCCGCCCTGTCGGACCCGGCGTTCGAGGCCGACGTGATCGAGCGCATCGCGGCCCTGCACCGCATCGGCGAGCCCATGGACGTCGCGGGCGCCGTGCTCTTCCTGGCCTCCCCCGCCGCCTCGCTGATCACCGGCCACACGCTGGTCATCGACGGCGGCTGGACGATCCGCTGACCGCCGCACGCCGGCGGCCCGACGGTCCGCTGAACCCGCCCCAGAGCGCGGCGGCGATGTAGAGCACCTGCTCGGGAATCCGCTGCCAGAGCGGCGAGGCGAGCGTGGTCTCCGCCACGGCGGCGTACACGTTCGCCGGCAGCAGGACCACGAACAGCAGCGCCAGGCAGATCCCCGCGGCCCGCCGGGTGCCTTCGAGCACCAGCCCCACGGCCCCGGCCAGTTCCAGCACACCGGTCAGATAGACCATGAGGGCGGGGAAGGGCACGAACGGCGGCACCATGGCCGCCATGTCGGCGTGGTTCGGCATGAACGTCACGCCGGCCGGGACGAAATGGGCGCTGGCGGTCATGACCAGCATGACCGCCAGCCCGTGGGCCGCGCTCACCCGCCACGTCCCGAACCGGCCCACGCCCAGCACGCCCAGCAGCCGGAACGCCGCCGTGGCGACCAGCAACACGATCACAGTCATCAGACACTCCAATTGGATAGCCGTGTTATCCATCAACTAGATAACACAACTATCCAATCGAAGCAAGTGGCTATTTGGCGAGCGCGAAGTCCTTGATCCGCAGGTCGCCCTTGAACACCACGTACAGGTCCCCGCTGCCCGCCTTCACCGAAGCGCCGGCGCTCCCGTACTGGTAGATCCCGCCGGTGGCGGGCACCT
Organism: Nonomuraea insulae; assembly: GCF_042656245.1. Taxonomy (NCBI): domain Bacteria; kingdom Bacillati; phylum Actinomycetota; class Actinomycetes; order Streptosporangiales; family Streptosporangiaceae; genus Nonomuraea; species Nonomuraea insulae. The sequence continues at coordinate 31,916 of NZ_JBHSPA010000027.1, read as the reverse complement.
GCACGGTCGCCAGCAGCGCCCCGGTCGCCGAGCCGCGTCGCACCTCGAACGAGCCGCCACCCACCGACGACACCGAGGCCGTCAGCCGCGAGCCCCAGGAGGCGCGGGTGAAGGCCAGCCAGTCGCCCGCCGAGCCCTCCACGACCTCGCCGCTCACCTTGCTCTCATCGGCGAAGGCGACGCCGGAGTAGTCGTCGAAGTCCATCGCCCGGGTCGCCTTGGTCAGGTCGCGTACGGGGATGCTCTCGCCGGAGACCCGCATGGTCGTGGACTGGCGGATCCGGTCGGAGGCGGAGCCGACGAGGACGTCGTGGGTGGCGTTCTCGACCGTCCACTTGTTCCTGGTGTGGTCCCAGACGGCCAGGTCGGACTTCTTCAGGGTGAAGCTCACCGTCCGCGTCTCGCCGGGGTTCAGCGTGACCCGCTGGAAGCCGCGCAGCTGCTTGACCGGCTGCGCGAAGCGGGAGTCGCGCTGGTGGGTGTAGAGCTGGACCACCTCGTCGCCCCTGGCCTTGCCGGTGTTGGTGACCTTGACGCTCACCTGGTCACCACGCGCCTGGAGGCCCTGGTATCCGAAGGAGGTGTAGCTCAGCCCGTGCCCGAAGGCGTAGAGCGGCTTGTCCTTCCCGTACAGGTACGTCATGCCGGTCTTGGTCAGGTCGTAGTTCAGGATGCTCGGCAGGTCGTCGGTGGCGGGCCAGGTCTGGGTGAGCCGGCCGCCGGGGTTGACGTCGCCGAAGAGCACGTCGGCGACGGCGTGCCCGGTCTCGGCGCCCGCGTGCGTGGTCCACAGCAGGTTCGGCGCGTCCACGACGACCGGGTAGCTGGTCTCCAGCACCACCACGGTGCGCGGGTTGGCCTTGCGCACGGCCTCGATCAGGCGCCGCTGGCCGTCGCCGAGACGCAGGTTCTCGCGGTCGTGGAACTCGCGCCCGGCCACGAACGGGTTGCTGCCGACCACCACGACCGCGACCTCGGACTTGGCGGCCTGCGCGGCGGCCTCGGCGATGCCGTCGGAGACGACCTCCTTGGCGAACCTGGCCGCCTGCGCCTTGGGCACCAGGCCGAGCGTGCCGTCGGTGACGCCCACGTAGGCGTCGGGCAGGCCGAACCAGCTCTCGACCGTCTCGTAGCCGGCGTACTTGATCAGGTAGCTGCCGTCGGCCTGCTTGTCCAGCGCGAACTGCTGCGAGACGTACCAGCCGTCGGGCTCGGCGTCGTCGGTGTCGAGCGAGCGCCAGTCGCCGCCGAGCAGCCGCCCGTTGCCCGCGTTGCGCAGCGTGGACACGCCGCCGGTCCAGTCCGTCAGGTCCCACTGCGAGGCCGCGGTGGGCGCGGTGTCGGTGAGCGCCGCGTTGTTGTCGGGGCCGGTGCCGGTCGCGGTGATGTACTTGCCGGAGTCGAGGTGCTTGAGCGCGATCCGCTCCAGCCCCTCGCCGGCGGAGACGGTTCCGACGCGCTCCTTGATCCCGTCGAGCGGCGTCACCTTGTACGGCATCTCACCGGAGTACCAGTCCCGGTACAACTTCGCGGAAAGGGGCCCGACCACGGCCGCCGACTTCGGCTTGGCCAGCGGCAGCACCCCGGAGTTCTTCAGCAGCACGGCCGCCTTCGCGGCGGTCTCCCTGTTGAGCCGCTGGTTGGCCTGACTGTTGATCGCCGACGCGCTGATCTTCTTGTACGGCCCCCCGTCCGGATCGAAGTGCCCCAGCCGCGTCCGGATGGACAACACGCTGTGCACGGCCTTGTCCACGTCCGCCACGGTGATGCGCCCCTGGTCGAGCGCCGCCTTGAGGTTCGTGACCATCGGCCCGATGTCGCTGCCGTCGATCGTGTAGCTGTCGAGCCCGGCCTTCAGCACCGCGGCGAACGCCTCGGGCTTGGTGTCGTAGTAGTACTCCTGGTCGGTCAGCGCGTGCGGCCCCCACGCGTCGCTGGGGTTGTAGAGCGTCTTGTCCGTCCACGACCTGACCGCGGTGTTCAGGTCCGGGTTGACGTGGTTGGGCCGCCCGTTGACCAGGTTGTACGACGCCATCACCCCGGTCGCCGCGTCGGCCGAGATGGCCGCCTTGAACGCCGGCTCGTAGTACTCGTGCTTGAGCTTCGGCGTCAGGTTGGAGGAGGTCACGCCGCGGTTGTTCTCGTTGTTGTAGGCCATGAAGTGCTTCAGCACGGGCGCGGTCTTGAGGTAGAAGGGGTCGTCGCCCTGCAGCCCCTTCCCGTACGCCGTCGAGATGGCCCCGGTCAGCAGCGGGTCCTCCGAGTAGCCCTCCTCGTTGCGGCCCGCCCGCGGGTCGCGCAGCAGGTCGACCACCGGCGCCCACACCTGCAGCCCCCACAGGACGGGGTCGACGGTGTTGTACCCGCGCGCCTCGTCGCCCACGGCCGAGCCGACCTTCTTGATCAGCGCCGGGTCCCAGGTGCTGGCCAGGCCGATGGCCTGCGGGAACACGGTGCCGCTTGCGAACTTCTGGTTCCAGTTGTCGTTGAGGTGGTTGGACCAGGCGACGCCGTGCAGCGCCTCGGTGCCGTTCTTGTGGTATCCGATGCCCAGCCGCGGGATCGCCGGCTGCGACTGGTGCAGCAGGCTCAGCTTCTCATCCAGCGTGAGCCGGCCGAGCAGGTCGCTGACGCGCTGCTCCAGGGGCAGGCCGGGGTTCTGGAACGGATAGCTCTCCACGGCCTGAGCGGGTGCGGCGACCAGCGAGGCCGCCAGAGCAAGAGTCGCTAATAACGGGATTTTTCGCATGTTGGGAGGTTCTCCATCACTTGATGGCGCCGACCGTCACACCTCGGGTCAGCGTTCGCTGGAAGATCAGGAAGAAGGCGACCGCCGGCACGACGCCGAGCAGGGCCGAGGCGCTGGACATGGTGGCGTCCATGTACTTCTCGCCCTGCAGCACGCCGAGCGCGACAGGCACCGTCTGGGTGTCGTTCGAGATCAGGAAGATCAGTGGAAGGAAGAACTCGTTCCACGTCCAGATGAAGAAGAAGATCAGCAGTACGTTGATCGTCGGCCGGCTGATCGGCACCACGATCCGGAACAACGACCGCAGCCGTCCCGCGCCGTCGATCTCCGCCGCCTCCAAGATCTCCTTCGGGAACTGCCCCAGGACCGCGCTCAGCAGATACGTGCCGAACGCCGCCTGGATCGCCGTCATGACGATGATCACCGCGAGCTGGGTGTCGTAGAGACCGACGGCCTTGGCCAGGTAGTACAGCGGATAGGCCAGCGCCTCCTGCGGCAACGTGTTGGCCACCAGGAACAACACGAGGATCCACAGCCGGCCCTTCACCCTGCCGATGCCCAGCGCGTACGCGTTGAGCACCGACAACACCACCGCGAGCACCGACACGGAAGCGCTGATGACGAAGCTGTTCCAGAGCTTGGTGCCGAACTCCACCCGGTTCCAGAAGTCCACGATGCCCTGGAGGTAGAGCCCGTCGGGCAGGCTCAGCGGCCCCTGCGAGCTGTACTCGGCCGGCGACTTGACCGCGTTCATCGCCACGATCAGGAACGGGAAGATCATCACGACGGCCAGCACGACCAGCGCGAACAGCACGGCCCACCGCCCCGGGCCCCTCACTGCTCACGCTCCTGGACCCGCAGGAACAGGAACGTGACCACGATGATGATCAGCGCCAGCACCGTGGCGATCGCGGAGCCGTACCCGACGTTGCTCTTCTGGAAGAAGTTCAGGTAGGAGAAGTACGACGGAACCATCGTCGCGTTCCCCGGCCCTCCCCGGGTCAGCACGAAGATCGGCCCGAACACCTTCAGCGCGGCGATCGTGCACGTCAGCAGCACCACGAAGATCTCCGGCCGGATCTGCGGGATCGTGATGTGCCAGAACTTGCGCCACCACGAGGCCCCGTCGATCTCGGCCGCCTCGTAGTACGACGGGTCCACGCGCTGCAACCCGGCCATGAAGATCACGACCGGGTAGCCGAGCTGGAACCAGACCATGACCGCCATGACCGTGGCCAGCGCCAGGTCGGGGTCGCCGAGCCAGTCGAGGTCCAGCCCGAAGATCTCGTTGACGGCGCCGTACGAGGGGTGCAACATCCACCCCCACACCACGCCCGCCACCGCCACCGGCAGCACCTGCGGCAGGTAGTACATCGCCCGCAGCGCCGAGGCCGTACGCGGTCCGAAGCGTCTGCCGATGTAGTCGAACAACGCGGCCGCCAGCACGAGGCCGATCGCGGTCGGCACGATGGCCATGGCCACGATCAGTCCCACGTTGTGCTGGAAGGACTGCCAGAACCGCTCGTCCTCCAGCAGCCTGGCGTAGTTGTCGAGCCCGATCCACCTGGGCGTGCCCACCCCTGACCAGCGGGTGAAGCTCGCGCCCACGTTCATCAGGAACGGCACCACGATGACGGCCAGGAACAGCAGCAGGCTGGGGATCAGGTAGAGCCAGTATCCCCGTCTGCCGCTCGTACGCACTCTCATTAGTTACCTATGTCGGCGAGGTTGTCCTCGTACGGCCCGGCGATCTCGTCCAGCACCTCGGCGGAGGTCTTCTCGCCGTTGATCAGGTTCTGGACCCCGGCCACCAGCACGTCGTAGTAGCCGGGCGCGGGCCAGTCGGGGTAGAAGGCCAGGCCGTCGGAGGTGGTGAGCTTGTTGAAGGTCTCGATGAGCTCCTTGCTCTTCGCGTCGGTGATCGCGGCCGGGTCGGCGGCCACGGGGACGCCGCCGGAGTTGCCGAGCAGGTTCTGGATGTCCTTGCTCATCGTGACGTCGATGAAGTCGTAGGCCAGGTCCTTGTTCTCCGACTTCTCGGGCACGACCCAGAGGTTTCCGCTCGAACCGGGCGACATCGTGGCGCCGGGGAACAGGAAGTGGCCCCACTCGAAGTCCTTGATCTCCGAGGCGAAGCGGCCGTACCACCAGCTGCCGCTGACCACGATGGGGAACTTGCCGTTCATGAACGCCACGCCCATGTCCTCGGCCTTGAGCCCGGCCGAGTTCTTGGCGAGGTAGCCCTTCTTCACCCAGTCGGCGAAGGTGTCGGCGCCGTAGGTGAACTCGGGGCCGTGGAAGTCGACCTTGCCCTTGTAGGACTGGAACGCCTCCAGCCACGGCTTCTGCGCCTTGCTCAGCGCGAGCTGGTAGAAGATCTGCTGCGCTGGGTATTCGGCTCCGGCGTTGGAGATGGGGGTCACCCCGGCCTTGACGAACGTGTCCAGCGCGGCGGTGAACTCCTCGTACGTGGTCGGGACCTTGACCTTGTGCTTGTCGAACAGGTCCTTGTTGTAATAGACCATCACGAACTCGCCGTAGTTGGGCACGCCGTACCACTTGCCGGTGCCCATCACGCCCCGGTCGTCATACTTCGCGGTGGTCTGCAGGCCGCCCGGCAGCAGTTTGTCCCAGCCCCGCTTGGTGACCTGTTCGCTCAGGTCCGTGAGCAGACCCTGCTTGGACAGCAGCCCCGACGTGGCGTTGCCCTTGTTGTACTCCATGATGTCGGGCGCCTCGTCCGAGTTCAGCACCATGCTGGCCGTCTTCTGGATCTGTTCGAAGCTCTTCTCCTCGAACTTGACGGTCACGTTCGGGTGCGACGCCTCGAACTTCTTGATCGCCTCGGCCCACGCCTTGCCCATGGCGCTGTCGGCGCTTTCGTAGTGCCAGAGCTTGAGCACGCGTGGCGCGGTGCCACTCGCGCTCGGGCTGCTCTCCGAGCCGCCGGAACCGCAGGCCGACAGGGCGAGCGCGGCGGCGGCCAGCACCGCTGCGCCTCTTAGTTTGATCATGATCCCTCCAGGGATGTTACGAAAGAACGGCCCGCGCGGGGGCTCCGGCCACCGGGGCGATCTCCACCCCGCTGACGCGCTTCGGGCCGGTGACGGCGACACGCAGCTCATCGCCGTCCCTGGTGGCGACGGCGACCGTCACGCCGTCCGCGTCGTGAATCTCCGTGGTGCCGTCGCCGCCCCCGAAGGCGACGAGAGTGATCTCTTCCGGCACGTCGATCGTGTCCTTCTGCTCGGCGACGGGAATGAGCGCGCCGTGCCGTACGAACAGGGGGATCTGGTCGAGCGGCTTGCTGACCCGGACGTAGCGGGCGCCGTCGAGCACCTCGCCCGTCCAGTAGTCCACCCACCGGCCGCGCGGCAGGTACACCTGCCGGGTGCCCTCCGGCGTGGTCATGGGGGCGACGAGCAGGTCACTGCCGAGCAGGTACTCCAGGTCGGCCTGCCAGGCCACCGGGTCGTCCGGGTGGTCCACGCACAACGCCCGCATCATCGGCGCGCCGGTGCGCGCCGCCTCCACGGCCGCCGAGTAGATGTAGGGCATCAGCCGGTAGCGCAACTTCAGCGCCTGTACGGCCTCCGCCTCGACCTTGGGGAACTCCCACGGCTCGCGCGTCGTGGTGCCGTGCAGCCGCAGCAGCGGGGACAGGGCGCCGAACTGGGTCCACCGCACGTACAGGTCGTCGGCGGGGCGGCCGGTGAAGCCCCCCGCGTCGTGACTCCAGAACGGGACGCCGGACAGGCCGTGCGCGAGCCCGCCCCTGATCGTGCTGCCCATGGCGGCGTAGCTGGTGTAGGTGTCGCCGCCCCACTGGGCGCTGTGGCGCTGCCCGCCCAGGTACGACGAGCGGGCCCACACCAGCTCATGCCCGTTGACCTCGCGGGTGACCTCGGCGACGACGTCGTTGAACATCAGCGTGTAGACGTTGTGCAGGTCGGTGCCGCTCATGCCGTTGCAGGCCAGCGCGTCGCTGGGCACGCCTTCGGCGAAGTCGGTCTTGAAGGCGGCCACGCCCTGGCGCAGGAGCGGGCGCAGCAGGCCCTTGAACCATTCGACGGCGGCCGGGTTGGTGAAGTCGACGATCCCGCAGGCGGGGAAGGAGCCGTGCCAGCAGTCGGCGACGTACACCAGCCCTGCCTGGTTTTTCAGGAAATATCCGGCTTCGGCGGCGGCGCGGAACGCGGGGCTGAGGTGGGAGATGTAGGGGTTCATCCACAGGCAGACCTTGAACCCCATCCCCTCCAGCTCGGCCAGCATGCCCTCCGGGTCGGGGAAGTTCACCGGGTCCCACCGCAGGTCCGACCAGTGGCCGTCGGTCTGCCAGTACGTGTCCAGGTGCAGCACGTCGCACGGGATCCCGCGCTCCCTGATCGTGCGCGCCCTGACCAGCACCCGCTCCTGGCTGTCCACGCAGAACCCCGAGGAGATCCAGGTGCCGAACGCCCACTTGGGCGGCAGCGTGGGCCGGCAGGTCAGCCGGTCGTAGCGGTCCAGGATCTCGGGTGGCGTCGGCCCGGCGATCACGTAGTAGTCCATCACGTCGTCGGGCACCACGATCTGCACGACGCTGTGGGTGGACTGGCACACGTCGAACTCCAGGGGCGCGCCGCTGTCCACGAGCACGCCGTACCCCTTGCTGGACAGGTACAGCGGCACGTTCTTGTACGCCCGCTGCGACTCGGCCCCGAAGGCGTCGAAGTTCCACATGACCGGCCGCTGGCCGCGCTTGTCCAGCCGGGTGAACGACTCGCCGAACCCGGTGAACGCCTCGTCGGGCGCGGCGGCGAAGCTCTCGTGATAGGCCACGGGCGTACCGGCGGAACGGGAGCGCCCGAACGGCAGCGTGCGCAGCCGCCCGCTGATGTCCGTGTGCCCCCGATCCTGCTCGACCAGCATCGCCCCGGCCGCGTCGGTGAAGCGCAGGTGCCACGGCGCCAGGCTGATCTCGGCCCGCAACGACCCCGCGTCGATCACGATCGGCTCACCCGGCTCCGCCACGGCACGTGCCCCTGAGTACATGCCGGGCGTCACCAGCGAGATGGCCTCTTCCGAACGCGGCCTGGCGGTCGCGTCCTCCGACAGCCGCACCCGGATCACACCCTCGCCCGCCGCCCCCACCTGGACGACCAGCGTCTCCTCCGCCGAGGTCACCGCCTTCAGCATCACCTCGGCGCCATCGGCCGCGACCAGCTCGGCGGAGGCGATCGCCGACAGGCCGCCCTCGCCTCGCAGGCGGACCGGCAACTCGGGCGGGTCCGCGACGAAGTACTCGTGCGCGACCAGCGGGGGGCGATAGGGCATGGATGCTCCTTCTAACGCGGCGCCAACTCGTGAATTAGTTTGCTGTCCATACCAACAAACGTCAACGGTAGCGGGCACAGGAAAGGGCGCGCGGTACACCGCGCGCCCTCTCCTTCGAAGAAGCTAGATGGAGACCCCCGGCTGCATGAGCCGGCGCGCCGCCTCGGTGATCGACCCCGACAACGACGGATAGACCGCGAACGTGTGCGCGAGCTGATCGACCGTCAACCGCTGCTGCACCGCCACCGACATGGCCAGGATGAGCTCGGAGGCCCGCGGCGCCACGATCACGCCGCCCAGCACGATCCCGGTGTGCGGCCGGCAGAACACCTTGACGAACCCGTCGTTGAACCCCTGCATCTTCGCCCGCGCGTTGGTGGCCAGCGGCAGCTTGACCACGTTCGCCTCGATCTCCCCCGCCTCGATGGCCCGCTGGGCGACGCCCACCGCCGCGATCTCCGGGTCGGTGAAGATGTTGGAGGCCACGGTGGACAGCCGGAGCGGCTGCACGGCCTCCCCCAGCGCGTGCCACACCGCGATCCGCCCCTGCATGGCGGCGACGGAGGCCAGCATCAGCACGCCGGTGCAGTCGCCGGCCGCGTAAACGCCGGGCGCCGACGTGCGCGAGACCTTGTCGACCTTGACGAACCCGCCCCGGTCGAGCTGCACCCCCGCCTCCTCCAGCCCCATGCCGGAGGTGTTGGGGATCATGCCGACCGTCATCAGCGCGTGGGAGCCCTCGGCCGTGCGGCCGTCCTCCAGCGTCACCACCACGCCGTCGGCGGTGCGTTTGACGGAGGCGGCCCGGGAGCGGCCCATGACGTTCATGCCGCGCCGCCGGTAGACCTCTTCGAGCACCTCGGCGCCGTCGGCGTCCTCGTTGGGCATCATCCGGTCGCGGCTGGAGACCAGCGTGACCTCCGACCCGAGCGAGCGGTAGGCGCCGGCGAACTCCGCCCCCGTCACCCCCGAGCCGATCACGATCAGATGCTCGGGCAGCTCCTCCAGGTCGTAGAGCTGCCGCCAGGTGAGGATGCGCTCACCGTCGGGCTCGGCGGTCGGCATGATGCGCGGCGTCGCGCCGGTCGCGACGAGCACGACGTCGGCCCTGATCGTCCGGTCCCCCGCCCGCACGACCTGCGGGTCCACCAGCCGCCCGCGCGCCTTGATGATCTCGACGCCCTCGGCCTCGACCCGCGTCGCGATGTCGGCCGACTGGGCCTGCGCCAATTCCTTGACCCGTTTGTTCACCAGCGGCAGATCAACCCCGACGACCCCGGCGTCACCGTCGGGCCCCCCGGAGAACGCCACACCGAGGGACGGCGCGTCGAGCAGCGCCTGTTTACGCACGGAGGTCGCGATCAGCGTCTTGGACGGAACGCAGTCGGTCAGCACACAGGCGCCCCCCGGGCCGTCCTGCTCGACCATCGTGACTTGCGCGCCTAGCTGAGCGGCCACCAACGCCGACTCGTAGCCGCCTGGTCCGCCACCAATGATCACGATCCTCGTCACGTGTCCCATTGTCCCGCACGACGCGCATGAAGCTGCATCGGGGCCAATCTCCGCGTGGCTCGCGCGGGGGTGACACGATGCCTCTCCGCCCGGATCCGATGGACCGGCGCGGCCGTCCAGCGTGGCAGGATGGCGCGGTAGCTGGATGACGACTGGCACCCGGCGAGAGGGGTGGATCGTGGCGTGGTCTTCAGATCGTTCGGGGAGCCCAAGTGACCTCAGACTCTATGGCGCGTACGGCACGAACATGGACCCGGAGCAGATGGCCATGCGTGCCCCCCACTCACCCGTCTGGGGCGTGGGCTGGCTGCCCAAATGGCGTCTGACGTTCGGGGGCATGGACCTCGCGTGGGAGGGGGCCATCGCCACGATCGTCGAAGATCCTGAAGAGCACGTTTTCGTGGTCCTCTATGACGTCCCCGACTGGGAGGAGACCTCGCTCGACCAGTGGGAGGGCGCGGTGCGCGGCGCCTACCACAAGGTCCGGCTGCGGGTGCAGACCCTGGACGGCGAGGTCGTGGCCTGGTTCTACGTGCTCGACGGCTACGAGGGCGGCCTGCCGTCCGCCCGCTACCTGGGCAGCCTGGCCGAGGCGGCCGAGCGGGCGGGCGCCCCCGACGACTACGTCAAGGAGTTGCGGGAGCGCCCCTGCACCTCGTTCGGCGGCTAGAGCCGCTCAGCTCAGCGGCTGGTCCTTGGTCTCCCTGAGGACGAAGAGATAGACCAGCGTGGAGATCAGCGCCAGCGCCGACATGTACCACGGGAAGAGCCCCGGGCTCCCCGCGTCCTGCAGCGCGGTGCCGATCAGCGGGGCGGTGCCGCCGAAGAGGGCCACGGTCAGCGAGTACGGGAACCCGGCCCCGGCAGCCCGCACCCGGGTCGGGAACAGCTCGGAGTTCACCGCGGCCGAGATCGAGGTGAAGCAGCCGAGGAACACCATGCCGACGAGCTGCACCACCAGCAGGCTCCAGTAGGCGTCGGAGAGCAGGCCGAGCAGCGGCACGGGCAGAATGAGGAACCCGAGCCCGAACGTGATCAGCAGCGGCTTACGCCCGATCCGGTCCGACAACATGCCGAGCAGCGGCTGCAGGATCATGAAGAAGACCAGCGAGATCGTGCCGATCTGGAGCGATTCGGCCTTGTCGAAGTCCACGGTGATCTGCGCGTACGTCGGCAGGAACGTGGTCCAGGTGTAGTACGCGACGGTCCCGGCGATGGTGATGCCCACGATCGTGGCCGCCGACCGCGGATAGTTCCTGAGGAACTCGAACAGCTTGGGCCGCTGGGCCTCGCCCCGCTGGATCTCCCCCGCCACTGCCGAGGTCTCGTCGGCGCCCTTCCTGATCCACAGGCCCACGAGGCTGAGCAGCGCGCCCACGATGAACGGGATGCGCCAGCCGTAGGAGTCCAGGTCGGCCTTGATCAGTGTCGTGGCCATCAGCGCCGCCAGGCCGGTGGCGAGGAGCTGGCCGATGGTGGTGCTGACGTACTGGAAGCTCGAGAAGAGGCCGCGGCGGCCCTTGGGGGCCGACTCCACGAGGAACGTGGTCGCGGCGGCGAACTCGCCGCCCACCGACAGGCCCTGGATGAGCCTGGCCAGGGTGAGGATGATCGGCGCCAGCACGCCGACGGCCGCGTAGGTGGGGGTCAGGCCGACGAGCAGGGAGCCCACGCCCATCAGCACGATGGTGAACGTCATGGCGGACTTGCGTCCGTACCGGTCGGCGAAGGCGCCGACGAGCAGGCCGCCGAGAGGGCGCATGAAGAAGCCCACCGCGAAGACGACGAAGGCGCTCAACAACGGCACCAGGCTGTTGCCGGCGCTCGTCGGAAAGATCTGTACGGAGAAGATCGTCGCCAGGGCCGAGTACGCATACCAGTCGTACCATTCGACGACGTTGCCGATGCTGGCCGCCATGAGCTGGCGAACCCGGCTCTTGGGGATGCCGAGCGGGGAGTGTGTCACGGGGGAGGTCGCCACAAGGGTTCCTTTGCTGACATGTGCGGTAATGGCTTACTGTGCATTCGGGCGACCGAAACAGTCAAATGTTTAAGCCGATTTTTACAATCCCGACACAGGAACGGGTACAGGTGGACGTTCTCGACCGAAGGCTCGTGGCCGCGCTGCAGGTCAGCCCGCGGGCCTCGTGGGGTGAGATCGGCCGGGCCGTCGGCGAGCACGAACGCACGGTAGCCCGGCGGTTGCAGCGGCTGATGACCGAGGGGGTCGTGCGCGTCACGGCGATCTACGACGACCTGCGCACCGGGCACGGACGCCCTGTCCACCTGCACGTACAGGTCCGCCCCGGCACCGCGGCGCAGGTGGCCAAGGCGCTGGCCGACCGGGCCGACACGCGCTCGGTCTACTCCCTGACGGGCGCGGCGGACCTCGGCTGCGAGCTGGTCTCCCCCTCCAGGGAGGACCTGCACCGCATCCTGTCCTCGCAGGTCTCCGACATCGACGGTGTCCTGCAGACGCAGACCCAAGTCGTGCTCCACACGTTCAGGACCGTCGCCGAGTGGCACGCGCCCTGTCTGACCGAAAAAGAGGTGGCCGCCCTGCGGCCGGAACCGCTCTCCGAGTGCCTGCCCGACGAGGAGGGCCTGTCACCTCTGGAGCAGGAGATCGCCGAGTTGCTGGCCGCCGACGGCAGGATCGCCTTCACCACCGTCGCCGAACAGCTGGACATCTCCGTGCCGACCGCGCGCCGCCGGGTCACCTCGCTGATCGAGCGGCGGCTGCTGCTGCCCCGGGCGGAGGTCGAGCCCGCGCTGCTCGGCCTGGAGGTCGAGGCCATGCTCTGGCTGAAGGTGCGCCCCAACGGCCTGCACCTCGTCGGCGAGCAACTGGCCGCGCACCCCCACGTCCGTTACTGCGCCGCCACCACGGGCACGCATTCCCTGATCGTGCAGGTCGTGGCGGCGCACGAAGCCGACCTCTACCGTTTCATGACCGGCGTCGTCGGCCGGCACGACGAGATCACCGACGTCGATCTCACCCTGATCACCCGCGCCCACAAGCGCGGCCACCTCCACAAGTCCGGACTGCTCACACTGGAGAAATCACCATGACACCCGCTGAGAAGGAAGTCGCCGACCTGTGCGTGGAGCTGATCCGCGTCGACAGCAGCAACTACGGGGACGGCAGCGGCCCCGGCGAGCGGGCCTCGGCCGAGGTCGTCATGGCCAGGCTGGCCGAGGTCGGGATCGAGTCCACCTACATCGAGAGCGAGCCGGGCCGCGGCAACGTGATCACCCGCGTCGAGGGCTCCGACCCGTCGCTGCCCGCCCTGCTCGTCCACGGCCACCTCGACGTCGTCCCGGCCAACGCCGCCGACTGGACGGTGGACCCGTTCGCGGGCGAGATCCGCGACGGCTACATCTGGGGCCGCGGCGCGGTGGACATGAAGGACATGGACGCGATGATGCTGGCCGTGCTGCGCCAGCTCAAGCGCGAGGGCCGCAAGCCGCGCCGCGACCTGGTCTTCGCCTGGCTGGCCGACGAGGAGGCCGGCGGCGTGTACGGCGCCAAATACCTCACCGCCCACCACCCCGGCCTGTTCGAGGGCGTCACCGAGTCGATCAGCGAGGTCGGCGGCTACTCGCTGGAGGTGGACCCGTCCCTGCGGCTCTACCTGATCGAGACCGCCCAGAAGGGCCTGGCCTGGATGAAGCTGACCGCCGACGGCACGGCGGGCCACGGCTCGATGCTCAACTCCGACAACGCGGTCACCGAGGTCGCCAGGGCGGTGGCCAGGCTCGGCGAGCACGACTGGCCGCTCACCTACACCCCCACGGTGCGCCGGTTCCTCACCGAGGTCGCGGACGCGTTCGGGATCCCGTTCGACGAGAACGACCCGCAGCCGATCCTCGACAAGATCGGCCCGCTGGTACGGTTCGTCGGCGCGACCCTGCGCAACACCACCAACCCGACCCAGCTCGCCGCCGGCTACAAGTCGAACGTCATCCCCGGCCAGGCCACGGCCGTGGTGGACGGGCGATTCCTGCCAGGGTTCGAGGAGGAGTTCTTCAAGACCGTGGACGAGCTGGCCGGGCCGAAGATCCGGCGCGAGTTCGTGCACCACGACATCGCGCTGGAGACCACGTTCGACGGGGCGCTGGTGGAGTCGATGATCGCGGCGCTGAAGGTCGAGGACCCGGCGGCGCGGGCGATCCCCTACTGCATGTCGGGCGGCACCGACAACAAGACGTTCTTCGCGGACCTGGGCGTGCGCGGGTTCGGGTTCGTGCCGCTGCGCCTGCCCGCGGACATGGACTTCGCCGCCATGTTCCACGGCGTGGACGAGCGGGTGCCGGTGGACGCGCTGCAGTTCGGCGTACGAGTACTGGACAGGCTCCTCCTAAACTACTGAGATGTGACCAACGACGCATACACCCTGGCCGGCGAGGCCGCCGCGGAGCTGCGAAGCGCCGCCGGCCTCGACACCTTCGACGTGGCGCTCGTCATGGGGTCGGGGTGGGTGCCCGCCGCCGACGCGATCGGCGAGACGGTGAAGGAGATCCCGTTCACCGGCCTGCCCGGTTTCCGCGCGCCCGCCGTGGCGGGGCACGGCGGCAAGATCCGCGTCGTGCGCACCTCCGCGGGCAGGCACGCGCTGATCTTCCTCGGGCGCACCCATCTGTACGAGGGTCTCGGGGTGGACGCGGTCGTGCACGGCGTACGCACCGCGGCGGCGGCGGGCGTACGCACGCTCGTGCTCACCAACGCGGCCGGCGGCCTGCGGCCCGAGACGCAGAACGTCGGCGACCCCGTCCTGATCAGCGACCACATCAACCTGACCGGGACCAACCCGATCACCGGCACCACGTTCATCGACCTCACCGAGGTCTACTCGCCCCGCCTGCGCGCGCTGGTGCGCGAGGTCGACCCGAGCCTGGCCGAAGGCGTGTACGTGGCCTTCCGCGGCCCCACCTACGAGACGCCGGCCGAGATCCGCATGCTCCGCACCATGGGCGGCGACATGATCGGCATGTCCACCGTCCTGGAGGCCATCGCCGCCCGCGAGGCGAACCTGGAGGTGCTCGGCCTCTCCCTGGTCACCAACCCGGCGGCGGGCCTGTCCGGCGAGCCGCTCAACCACGAGGAGGTCCTGGAGGTGGGCCGCGCCACGGCCGCCCGCATGGGCGTGCTCCTGTCCAAAGTCGTGGACCGCCTGTGAACGGGCGCACCGCCGCGCTCCTGGAGGAGGCCCGGCGCTGGCTGGCCCAGGACCCGGACCCCGACACCCGCGCCGAGCTCTCCGCCCTGCTCGACCGCGAGGACCTGGCGGGCCTGATCGACCGCGAGAACCTGTCAGGCCGGGAGGACCTTTCGGGCCGGGAGGACCTTTCGGGCCGGGAGGACCTTTCGGGCCGGGAGAGTCTGGAGGCGCTGGAAGATTCGGGGGCGCTGGAGGCGCTGGCGGATTCGGGGGCGGGTTCGGAGGCGCTGGAGGCGCTGGCGGACCTGGAGGACCGGTTCGGGGCCAAGCTGGAGTTCGGCACGGCGGGCCTGCGCGGCGAACTGGGCGCGGGCCCCAACCGGATGAACCGCGTCACCGTCATGCGCGCCGCCGCCGGCCTGGCCGCGGTGCTCGGGCCGGGCAAGCACGTGGTCATCGGCTACGACGCCAGACACAAGTCGGACGTCTTCGCCCATGACACCGCGGCGGTGCTGACGGGCGCGGGCCTGCACGCCTCGCTCCTGCCCGGCCCGCTGCCGACCCCGGTCCTGGCCTTCGCCATCCGCCACCTCGGAGCGGACGCCGGAGTGACGGTCACGGCCAGCCACAACCCGCCCCGCGACAACGGCTACAAGGTCTACTGGGCCGACGGCTCCCAGATCACGCCGCCTCTCGACGCCGAGATCTCGGCCGCCATCGACGCCGTCGGCCGCGTGGACGAACTCCCCCTGAACGCCCCAGGCACCCGTACGGACCTGGGCGAGGGCATCGTCGACGACTACATCGCCGCCGTCACGTCCCTCCCCCTGGGCGAGGCCCGCGACGTGCGCATCGCCTACACCCCCCTGCACGGGGTCGGCGCCGCGACCCTGACGGGCGCCTTCCTGGCCGCCGGTTTCGAGACCCCGATGGCGGTCGAGGAGCAGCGCGCCCCCGACCCCGACTTCCCCACGGTCTCCTTCCCCAATCCGGAGGAACCGGGCGCCATGGACCTCGCGGTCGCGCTGGCCGCCAAGCTGGAGGCCGACCTGGTCCTGGCCAACGACCCCGACGCCGACAGGTGCGCGGTGGGCGTGCCGCTGCCCGGCGGCGGCGTACGCATGCTGACCGGCGACGAGACCGGCGGCCTGCTGGCCGAGCACGTGATCACGCACACCACCGGCGACCGCATGGTGGCCACCACCATCGTCTCCTCGACCCTGCTCTCCAAGATCGCCCGTGCGTACGACGTCCGGTACGGCGAGACGCTCACCGGCTTCAAGTGGATCATCAAGGCGGGCCCCGGCCTGGTCTTCGGCTACGAGGAGGCCCTCGGCTACAGCATCGGGTCGGACGCGGGCCTGCCGGTCAGGGACAAGGACGGGATAGGCGCGGCGCTGACGGTGGCGGGCATCGCCGCAGCGGCCAAACGCGACGGCCGTACCCTGCTGGACCTCCTGGACGACCAGGCCCGCCGCTACGGCCTGCACGCGACCTCCCAGCTCTCGTTCCGGGTCGCCGACCTGTCCCTGATCAGCGCCGCCATGACCCGCCTGCGCACCGACCCGCCCACGACACTCGGCGGCAGGGCGGTGGAACGCGCCGACGACCTGCTCAAGGGCGACGGCGGCCGGCCACCGACGGACGGCCTGCGGTACACGCTCGCGGGGGACGCCCGCGTCGTCGTACGCCCCTCCGGCACGGAGGCCAAGCTGAAGTGCTACCTGGAGGTCGTCGTCCCGGTGACGGGCACCCCGGCAGAGGCCAGGGCCCGCGCCGCGGAGCAGCTCGAAAATGTGCAGGCGGATCTGGGGGCCCGGCTGGCACTCTAGGCCGGATGGAGACGTTCGAGGATTTCCTGGGCAGGGTCGGGCCGGATCCTCAGGCCCTGGGGCTGGTGCTGAGCGGCTCCCAGGCCCGCGAAGGCACCGCCACCGCCCGCTCCGACCACGACCTGTACCTGATCGTCGCCAAAGCCACCCTCACCCCGTCCGAGGCCGAGGCGGTCGCGTCGGAGGCGTTGGGCGCGTTCCTGAACAGCGCGTATCGCTGCCTGAAGAACGACCGCGACGGCAACCTCGCCGGGGCCCTGCTGGACGGGGCGGAGGCCGTTCCGTACTTCCTCACGTATGTGTTCGCGTCGCATGGGCGGCTGCGGCCGTACAACAAGTATCTGGGGTGGGAGTTGCGGCGCCATCCGCTGGAGGCCTGGACGGAAGAGGAGCTTCTGCCGCGCCTTGACGTCCGCCCTGTCTCCCGAGGCCCCGCGAGTCGTCCGGGGACTGCTGAACGACCTGGAGCCGCACGCACGCGCCGCGGGCCACGGCCATGTCCTGGATGCGTGGGGAAAGGATTTGGCGTTCATGCGCGGAGAGTAATCGCCAGCGGTAGGCTTACATCCAAATTTGGTTGCACCGTCAGTGGATGAACCAAACGTGGATGCTTGCCGCTGGGAGGGCTCTCGTATGGACCACTTCATCGGACGTCGACGCGAGCTGGACAAGCTCGGCCGCTTCTTCACCCGAGTAGGCGCGGGCGACCGCCCTGGCCGCGCCATCCTCATGCGCGGGAGGCGCCGAGTAGGCAAGTCGCGGCTCGCGGAGGAGTTCATCCGCCGGAGCGGCGTGCCCAGCCTCTTCTTCACAGCAGCTCGGCAGTCGAAGGCCGACCAGCTCAAGCACTTCATCGCAAGCGCGGCCGCCTCAGACCTGCCCGATGCGTCGCTTTTCGACCGGGCCACGCCCACTTCCTGGGACAACGTGTTGCAGATATTGGCCCAAGCGGTCCCCCAGGACTCGCCGAGCATCGTCGTCCTCGACGAACTGCCTTACATGATCCAGAAGGACCCTTACCTTGAAGGCGTGTTGCAGTGGCTCTTCGACCGCCACTTCTCCCGCCGTCCCATGCTGCTCATCCTCATCGGTTCCGACCTGTCCGTCATGGAGGCGATCAACCAGTACGACCGCCCGTTCTACATGCGGGCCTCCGAGATGGTGGTCAATGCCCTCACCGTCGCCGACGTGGCCGACAAGCTCGGCCTGCCTGCCGCGGAGGCCATCGACGCGCACCTGATCACCGGCGGCATGCCCATGATCCTTGAGGAATGGCCGTCCGGCGCCACCGCGCAGGAGTTCCTGCGTGCCACCATCCCGGACCCCACCTCGACGCTGACCGTCAGCGGTGAGCGAACCATGGCGGCGGAGTTCCCATCCGAAGCACAGGCGAGGACTCTGCTGAAAGCGATCGGATCCGGACATCGCACCTACTCCTCGATCTCCAAGGCCGCTGGTGGAATGCCGGGCACGTCGGTCCAGCGCGGCTTGCAGATCCTCCAGGAGAAGCGCATGGTCACGACAGAGGTTCCGCTGTCCGTCCGTCCCTCCAAGGACCGCCGCTACCACATCGCGGACACGCACCTGCGCTTCTGGCTGTCCTTCATCGAACCAGGTGTGCCCGAGATCGAACGCCACCGTGGCGACCTCGTGCTCGAGCAGATCGAAAGCTCGTGGACGTCGTGGCGCGGTGTCGCGGTGGAGCCCTTCATCCGTGAGTCACTTCGTCGCATGGACGGCCTTCCTGAAGAGACCAATGCGATCGGAGGTTACTGGACGAGGACCAACAATCCGGAAATCGACCTGATCGGCGCTGACAAGGAGCCCGTCGCAAAGAAGATCACCATGGTCGGTTCCGTGAAGTGGCTGGAGAACCGGCCCTTCGACGGCCATGACCTGCGCGAGCTCATCGTCCATCAAGCACAGGTGCAGGGCGCCGACTCCTCGACGCCTCTCTACGCCGTTTCCCGCAGCGGCTGCACCGTGGAGGGCGTCACGCACATCACCCCGGAGCAGTTGCTCGACGTCTGGCGCTGAGTCCTGGCCACCGGCGTCACGGACGGGCCGGCCGTGGGGGCGGGCAGGACGCTGGACCTGAGTCTCCCCACCCCCTCGGTGCCGGACCTAAGTCGTCAGGCCAGGCGGAAGCGAAGGTCGGTGTCCCAGTTGGCGGGGTCGGGCTCCTCCATCGGGTTGGTGTTGTAGAGCTCCAGGCGGCACCCCCAGTGCTCGGCCCCGTCCTTCTCCGTCATGTCCCATTCCAGCCCCTGCTCCCTGGCCCACTCCAGCATGGACTCGGTCACGTCCATGAGCTGGTCAGGATGACCGTGATGGGAGACGGTGACGTACCGGCCGGCGGGCAGGACGTCGGCGAACAGGTCTCCTTCGCCCTCCAAGGCAGTGGCGACCGGGACCCCGGCCTGCACCACCAGCCGGTCGCCGGCCATGTCGATGCTGTCGTACCTCAGGAACGGCGCCCCCGCGGGCGCGGCGCCGCGTGCGGCCAGCCAGCCGACGATCTCGCCGATACGGTCGGCGACCAGCCCGAAAGTGGTCATGGTGATGGCGCGGCGCACCCCGATGTACGGGGTCTCCGGGAATTCGATGATCTGTGGCATGTCGATGATTCCTCCTTCACCTCTCAGTACGGAGCGCGCCCTCGAAACTCATCGGCAGCCCGAAAACCGGGAACAACCCGGGATCCAGATAAGTGGTCTGCCCCACGACCAGCCCACCGGCCACCTCCAGGATGAGCAGGGCGAACGCCTCCCCCTTCAGGTACTGGCCGAAGGCCGGGCAGCCGTTGGCCCGCGTCGGGACCAGCCGCGATCCCGCGCACGGCGCGTCGGAGCCGAGCAGGACCGCGCGGCTCGCCTCGCGCCCCCGCAACCACCAGGTGAACGGCGGCATGGACGACGTCGCGTCCTCGTGCAGCAGCGACACCAGCGTGTCCACGTCGTAGCTCTCGAACGCCGCCACGTAGCGGGCCAGCAGTCCCTCGTCCACCTCCTCGTCGAGAGGCTCTGAGGCGGGCAGCCGGGCCCTGGCGCGCTGCAGGCTGCTGTTGACCGAGGTGACCGTGGTGTCCAGCAGGGCGGCCGTCTCGGCGGCGCTCCACTTCAGCACGTCGCGCAGGATGAGGACGGCGCGCTGCCGGGGCGGCAGGTGTTGCAGGGCCGCCACGAACGCCAGCCGGATCGTCTCCCGCGTCACCGCCAGGTCGGCTGGATCGAGCACCCGGGCGTCGGGGACGGGCTGGACCCAGCGGTTCTCGGGCAGCGGCTCGCCCAGGGCTGCGCCGGGGACGGCGGCGGGGCCGAGGTCCATGGCGCGGGCGCGGCGCTGCGGGCCGCGGAGCATGTCCAGGCAGACGTTCGTGGCCAGGTGGAACAACCAGGAGCGCAGGGGGCCGCGGCCGGGGTCGTAGGTGCGCCACGCCCTGACGAACGCCTCCTGCACAGCGTCCTCGGCCTCGAACCCGGAGCCGAGCATGCGGTAGCAGTAGCCGGTCAGCTCGGCCCGGTGCGCCTCCAGGTCCGTCGTCATGAGGAACGAATCACCTCTGTCTGGGTCGACCCCCCGGAGGAGCTAGACGACGATGGCCGCGACCACCAGCGCCACCGCGACGACCAGCACCGCGATCGCGTCGTAGGACCACGTCACCCGGACCGGCGCCGCCTCCTCCTGGCGGCGCCTGGCCGACTCGGCGCGCTCGCGGATCTGCTCGCCCACATAGTCGGCGTGCGTCTTGCCCGCGAACGCCTCCACCGCCGCCTGCTCGCCCTTCGACAACGTCGGCTCGGTCCTGAAACGCCCCCGCTGCGGCGCGGGGGCGCCGCGCCGCTGCGCCTTGGCCCGCTCCCGCGCGCTGCTCATCGGCGTCCACAACCGCAACACCCGCTCGTCGCCGTAGTGCACGTTGACGGAGTGCGACACCGTGACGTCCTCGACCGAGGCCCAGGGCAGGTAGGTGGTGCGGAAAGGGTTGCGCCCCACCAGCGCCTCCTCCGTGAGGACGGTGGCGGGACGCAACGCGACCGCGTAGACCAGCGCCGTCAGCGCCCCCAGCACGGCCAGCGCCACCAGCGACGGCTTGCCGCTGTAGCGGGTGATCAGGTCGTAGACGTTGAAGGCGACGAAGGCCACCCACACCCACGCCAGCACGAACGCGGTCTTGGAGCGGTAGGTACGTTTCACGGCTGCCACTTGATCTGCGCGAACCCGGGCTTGATCACACCGTTGATCAACGCCAGCCGCTCGTCGAACGGGATGAACGCCGACTTCATCGCGTTGACCGCGAACCACTGCAGGTCGTCCCAGCCGTAGCCGAACGCCTCGACCAGCTTGTGGAACTCCAGCGACACGCTGGTCGAGCTCATCAGCCGGTTGTCGGTGTTGACGGTGACGCGGAAGTGCAGCCGCCGCAGCAGCCCGATCGGGTGCTCGGCGATCGAGGCCGCGGCCCCGGTCTGCAGGTTGGAGGTGGGGCACATCTCCAGCGGGATGCGCTTGTCGCGCACGTATGCCGCCAGCCGCCCCAGCTTCGCCGACCCGTCGCCGGCCACGGAGATGTCGTCGATGATGCGCACGCCGTGCCCGAGCCGGTCGGCGCCGCACCACTGGATGGCCTGCCAGATCGACGGCAGCCCGAACGCCTCACCCGCGTGGATGGTGAAGTGCGCGTTTTCCCGCTGCAGGTATTCGAAGGCGTCGAGATGCCTCGTGGGCGGGTAGCCGGCCTCGGCCCCCGCGATGTCGAACCCCACCACGCCGCCGTCGCGGTAACGCACCGCGAGTTCGGCGATCTCCCTGGAGCGCGCCTGGTGCCGCATGGCCGTCAGCAGCGTGCCCACCCGGATGCCCCGGCCGCGCGAGCCCTGCTCGAACCCGTCGAGCACCGCCTCAACGACCTGGTCGAGGCTCAGCCCCGTGGTGGTGTGCTGCTCGGGCGCGAACCGCACCTCGGCGTAGACCACCCCGTCGGCGGCCAGGTCCTGCGCGCACTCGGCGGCCACGCGCACGAGCGAGTCGCGGGACTGCATGACGGCGACCGTGTGGTCGAACGTCTCCAGGTAACGTTCGAGCGATCCGGAGTCGGACGCCTCCTCGAACCACAGGCGCAGGTTGTCGGGATCAGTGGTGGGCAGCCGGCCGTAGTCGATCTCCCGGGCCAGCTCGACGATCGTCTCGGCGCGGAGCCCGCCGTCGAGGTGATCGTGCAGCAACACCTTGGGAGCCCGCCGGATCTCGTCAAGTGTGGGGCTCATCACGCCATGATATGAGTACTGCCCGGCATTCGGTCGCGGTGATCGAAGCGCGAACGCTTCAGTCGCGGCCCGCGGCTTCGGGTGAGAACGCGGGCAGGCACACCGCGATGTACTCGGCCCCCTCGGGCCCGACGCTGTAACGGACCTTCTCCCCCGGCTCCGTCACCACCGACTGCCCGGCCTCGACCCGCGTCGTGCCCTCGGCGTGCTCCACGACCAGCGTGCCGCGCAGGACCACGGTGTACTCCGTGAACGACGGCGTCTGCGCCGGCTCCTCCCAGCCCGGCGGGGCCGTCATGTGGGCGATGGAGATCGCCTCGTCGCCGCTGCCGACGCGGCCCACGTGCTCGTCGATGATCTTTCCACCCGGTACGGGAATGCGGGCCGGGCCCTCTATCTTTCTCACCACGGAGTCAGTGTGCCACGTCGAGGACCAGACGGTTCGGCGACCTGTGCTCCGTGAGCTGGAAGGCGGCCTGCCTGGACAACACCAGCCCGATCCCCACGCGCCCCTCGAAGTCGCCGGTCCTGACGACGTCGCTGAGGTTGGTCAGGTGCGCCGGGTAGACGGGCCCGCCGCCCCAGGTGGACACGCCCTCGTCGTCATGGGCGTTGGCGGGGAAGAGCGTCAGCTGCAGATAGGCGCCGCCACGCACGCCCAGGGGCTTGCCGGAGCCATCCTGAACGAACTCGTCCACCCATTTCACGTTGTATCCCGGTATATCGCCCCGTAGATCGACGACCAGCCGGTCGTACGTCTCGTGCGCGGCATACCGTACGGCCGTCACGACCGCGGGCTCCATGCCGCCACGATCGACGTCCACCTCGGCGGTGCTGGTCGGCGCGTCAGGCCCTGGCCCGCTCCCGCTCGCGGACGGCGTGCCGGGACCCGGGCCGCTCTCGGTCGCCGCCGGGGTGTCCGGCAGCGTGGCCTGGTGAACGGTGCCGCAGGCGGTGAGCACGGCCAGGCAGGCGAGGGAGACGACCGCACGTGCTGAACGGCTGGACGACAGTGAACCGGGCGGGGATGGCGTGCGCATGCCCGGTAGATGCCCAGCGTGACGACTGATGACTCATCGTACGATGACCGCGGGATGCGCGGCCTCGAAGCCGGCGAGCCCTTGCGGGGTGAGCCTCAGATAGAGGCCCTTGTCCACGTCCAGCACCAAGGGCCGGCCCTTGCCGTAGACCACGACGGAAATGTCGCATTCGAGATACGTGTTCGTGTGCACCTCCTCCAGGAAGTTGCGTTCGAGCACGTCACCGTTGCGCGACCCGGCCTCCTCCCTGACCTTCGACGCGCCGCCGACACCGCCGTAGCCCACGGTCGGGGTGCCGTGACCGGCGTCCGCGCCGTCGCCGTGATCCGGGGACGGGTTGCTCAGGCTGCCGGACGCACCGCGCCGGGCCGCCCTGCCCTTGCCCTCCCCCTGACCGTGGCCGGTCGTGTCCATGGTCTGCGCGTAGACGCGCTGCTTGACCTCCGCACCGCCGATCTCGCGGGCTTCATGGACGTCGACCCCCACCCGGCCGACCCCGGGGATCTCGTACTCGTGCGCGAGCAGTTCCCCGAGGTGGGCGCGCATGGTCCGTTCCTTGGTGGCCTCGGTCAGGGCCATGCCCTCGGGGCGGGAGAGCCCGAACCCGTTGGGACGGTCGTCCAGCGAGGGCACCCCCTCCCGGAGCCGCGGCGGCACCGTCGCCAGCGGCGCCCAGCCCTCCACCAGCGTGGCGGCGGGGAAGGCGACCTGGTTGACGTCCCCTCTGGGGATGGCGTTCACGAGCGTCGCGGTCGCCGGGTTGGGCCCGGCGGGATCCGCCCATCGCGGGTCCGCGGCGGCGACCGGCGTGCCCGCCAGGACCGGCGTGCCGTGCGGGACCTCCGTGGTGAGGTGCCCCGGCACCAGGAGGCCGAGTTGGCCGTGTGCGACGGCGTCGGCCGTGGTGGTCACGCCGACGTGCCGGTCGAAGAACCGTACGGCGCCGTCGTGCCCGGTCAGCTCGCCCACCTTGAGCAGCAGACCGCGGGCTCCGCCCTGGACGGGCTCCATGACGGCGCTGACCTTGGCCCGTTCGAGCGTGATGTCGTACGTGACCGGATGCGTGAACTCCTGCGGCGCCTCACGCGTCTGGAACCGGTTGATGTCCTTCACGTTGGTCCCGGTCGCGTCCACGGCGTGGGCGTCATGGAAGTTGGCGACCCCGCCCTCGGCTCCCGTGATGTTCCCGTGCGAGCTGTTGATGTAGCGGGCGAGCGCCTCCTTGCCGTGGTCCGCCCCCTTCTCGTGCAGGCTCAGATCGCCGCCGAGGCGCTCGCTGCGCAGCATGAGGCCCGTGTCGGAACGCTCGCCGACGTGTGCCCCGTCGCCGATCTCGGCTGTGACCCTGACGCCCACGCGTTCGGTGATCCGGCCGTGCTCGTCGGTGACGAGCAGCCAGGAGGACACTCCGTTCCCGCGGAGCTCGCCCAGCTTGGTGCCGAGCGCGTCCTGGCCGAAGTGACCGCGCAGGTGCTCGGCCACGGGGTGGTTCGTGAACTCCTGGCCCGGGAACAGCAGCCCCTCCTTGCGGAGCGTCTCCACGATCGTCGGCAGCACGTCCCCCGCGTCGAGATGATCGACGAAGGCGGTGCTCATCGCCGCCTCCGGCGCGGAGTAGGCGCGGGCCGTGTCCCCGGCGGACCCGGCGGACCCGGCGGACCCGGCGGACGTGGCGGGCTCACCGTACTCCGGACCGTCCAGCGCGTGCCGGCGGGCCATCTCGTCGGGCAGGACGACGTCCGTGATCTGGTCCACGCGGATGTAGGAGGGCTCACCCCGCTCGACGACGGTCCCGTCGGTCCTGCTCGGGGTCACCGTCAGGACGAGGTCGCCGCGGTACCAGTGCGAGGTGCCGCCGTCGCCGTAGGTGACCCGGGCGACGTCGCTGCCGCCGCGGTACGTCGTATTCAGGGACATCTGTTTCGTGGCGGCGTGCCCGCCCACCCGCGCCATGATCTTGTGCTCGGTCCCGGCGTGGGCGGCGCCGCCCTCGGCCGTACCGTCGTTGCCGAGCGTGACACGCACACCGGCGCGCGCGTGCCCGCCCAGGCTCCGGGAGCTGCGCTCGCCTTCGGTGGCCCGGGAGTTGCTGCTCGTGTACGACTCGTGCTCGACCCCGGCCTCCGACTTCGTGTGGGTCAACCCCGCGACGTCGGCCCGCACGTGCACCTCGTAACGCCATCCGCCCCGCTCGGACACGGTGTACCGCAGGCCGTCGGGGTGGGACGTGATCATGGTCTCCAGTTTGATCACGTCGGTGGCGGTCTCCAGCACCATCGGTACGTCGAGCCGCTGCGCGGGCACCGGCACCTCTGCCCAGCCGGCGTGGACCTTGGCCACCGCCTGGGCCAGGTCCGGCATGGCACCGAGGCGGACGATGGCGTGCAGCCGGCCATGAGCCCACACGTCGTGGGGCGGCTCGGACGACGTCTCGATGCGGCCCACGTTCGTGACGTCCCGCGCGAGCACCGGCGTCTCCGGCAGGTGCGGATTGGGGACGACGATCTCGGCCCTGCTGCCCTCGACCCGCCACGAGGTGTTCGCCGTCTCCGTGCCGTCCTGGGAGATCCGCATCTTGACGTCGAAGGAGAGGTCCCGGGTGAAGACGAAGCCCTCGCCGCTGGTCTCCGTGCGGTCGTACCTGGTGTGCCCGGAGGTGAAGGCGACGGCGTCCGCCTTCGTGCCGCTCCCGGAGCCGACGATGTTGGGGGCGTCGACCTTGAGCAGGCCATGGGGGACACCGGTCCTGAGCGCCTCGCCCACGTCGATGCGCGCGACGGCGGCGACCTCCCCGCGCAGCCCGCCGGAGACCTCCCGCTGGCTCGTGCCGCTCCACGCCGTGATCCTGCGCTCGTTCACCGTCATGTTGGTCGAGCCGACCTCGCGCCGAGGCCCGAGCACGCCCTCGGCCACGATCTCGATGGTGTGGCCGGCGATCGTCTTCTCGTACCTGATCCCGTGCAGGGCGTACGTCAGGTCGCCCTCCAGGGCGGCGCCGCCGTAACGATGCTCAAGGTCGCGTACGACCTGCCGCCTGACGTTCTGCGGCAGGTCGGGCAGTGCCTGCTCGACGGCCTGGCGCAGCTCCGTGAAGAGCCGCGAGTCCACGTGGACCCGGATGCCGCTGCCCAGTCCCGGCCCCCGCCCGGCGGCGAGCGTCTCCGGCTCCAGGGGGTGCGGGTCGTAGCCGCCGCGGTTCGCGGGCGCACCTTCGGGTTCGCCGGCCGCGAACTCCTCGCGTGCGCGCTCCACCTCCTGATGCAGGCCGGCCAGCTCCTCCTGGATGCGGTTGAACTCACCCGGCCGGCCAACGTCGTGGCCGAAGACGTCCCGTTCCATGCCCGCCGCGTCGCGCGTCGGCACGGCCAGCTCGGCCCGCACATCGACCGCGAACGTGCCCATCGTCTCCGTCTCGACGTGCAGGCGCATGTGGGCGTCGTACATGGTGACGTCGCCCCTGGTGTTCACGACGGTGTGGTTGCCGTGTGCCCTGCTGGTCGTCGTCCCGTGATCCGAACCGAAGCCGAACCCGCCGATGACCCGCCCGATGGCCTCCACCGCGCCGCCGAAGTGCACGCCGACCTTGCCGCCCACATGGACGTTGAGGTCCTTGCCCTGCCGGTACGACACGCCCTCGCCGGTGCGCCGCCCCATGTCGTCCCGGAGCATCGTCTCGACGAGCGGCCGCCCGTCCCCGTCCACGGCCTCCACCCGCGTCACCTCCCCGGTGACCCGGATGGACTCCTCCGCCGAACGCACTGCGGAGGTCTTGTACCGGACCGCCTCGGAGACCGCCCCGCTCGACAACAACGCCTGGCTGCGGTTCTTGATCCCCTGCTCGTTCAGCACGGTCCCTGTGAGGTGTTCGATGATCTTGGCCACCTCGCGCGGGGGCACGCCCTCGGCCAGCGCCCGGCGCTGCACTTCCAGCACCAGAGGCGTGAGGTCCATCCCGGTGACGGTGACCCCGTGATCGCGGAACTTGTGAGCGGCTCCGGGCGGGACCTCGTAACACGGGAGCGCGGGCGGATGGTCGGCGTCCAGCAGCGGCCCCGTGCGGTTGAACTGCTGCGGGAACGGGAGCGTCACGGCCAGTTCGGGCACCTTCGCGGTCGAGGTGACCTTCTGGCCGTCGCGGTAGACGTCGATGGCGAGGTCCGCGACGAAGTAGTCGTGCTTCGCCGAGATGGTCTTGTGGCCGCTCATGAGTTCGGTGTTGTTCACCTGCGTCGTGCGCGAGGTCTCGGAGATGCCCGTACGAGGCAGGGCGGTCGACTCCTCGGCCGCGTCCGGCGACTCGTACAGGTTGCGCACCACACCTCCGGACACGTCCCTGGTGGAGGTCTGCGCGGACTTGCCCTCCACGCCGTCCCCGCCGAACGCGACCGGCTTCTCGGGCGGCACGCCCGGCTGCTCCACATGCGTGAACGAGTCGGGCCGCAGCTTGAGATAGAGCACCTTGTCCCCGACGCTGAGCGCCACCCCGCTCTGGAGGTGGCCGGTCCACGCGTCGCGGTCGCCGTCGGCGAGCACCTGCGCGAGCCAGTCGCGGATCGCCGCCCGTTCCCGCGGAGTCACCCCCGTGATGCCGTCGGCCAGGGCCTGCGCCGCCGCCATCGGGTTCTCCGGGACCGTGACATCGTGCACGGCCGTCTCGCCCAGGGCGTCGATCTCGACGGTACGGGGCGGATGGATCTCGGGCTTGTCCGGCGAGCTCGCCGCAGCCTCAGCCCGTGAAGCCGCGCTGCCCGGTGGCTGGGTGGAGGTGTCGGCGCCCTTCCACACCGGCGTCCCGTCCGGACGGGACGCCGGAACGGCGTTCGTCCCCGACTTCGGCGTGGACGCGTTGACCGGCATGGTTTCGGCAGCCGGGCGGGACGTGGCGGTTTCGGCCTGGTGAGGCAGCAGCTCGGGGCTCTTCCAGACCGCCGTCGAGTGCGCGTTCGCCACCTGGTCGGGGGCGCCGGACCCGTTGGTCACCTGGTTGACGGCGGTCCGGGGCTCCGTGACGGCCGCGAGAGCGGTCTCGGGTGGGTGCGCGGCGGGGTGGCCGGACGAGGCCGGACCCGGCAGCGATCCGTCGGGGGCCGCGCGGGGCGTGGCCTGGGGGGCGGCGCCCGGCCCCGGGTCCCGGCCCGGATCGGCGGAACGCCCCGGTCCGTCGGGGGCGGGGCGCGGGTCGGGAACGGGCGAAGGGTCCCCTGAGGCCGTACGGACCGGGCCGTCGCCGCCATGCGGCAAACCCGTGACCAGGTGCTGCCCGTCCGCCCCGAGCGCGCTGGAGGTGATGCCCTTGGCCAGCAGGTCCCAGCTGAAGTTCCCCTGGGCCAGCATGGTGCCCGCGGTCGTGATGCCGCCGGTGACGGCGTACTGCGCGGCCTGCCCGTACAGGGAGGAGTTGGCCGCGGCCAGCAGCCGCTCGGCCGCGGACATCTCTGCCCTGGTCAGGCCGGCCCGCAGGGCGGGTGTGGCCAGCCGGGACAGCCCGCCGGAGAGCAGCCCCATGAGCCCGCCCATGGCGCCGCCGCTCAGCGCCGAGATCGCGAGTTGCCGGACGTCGATCTCGTCCCTGCGGCCCTGCATCATCTGCAGGACCTGGATGCCGAGGTCCATGCCGCCCACGATGCCGGCGAAGATGAGGATGTTGCGCAGGCACGTCTTGGCGATCTGCGCGACCGTCATCCGCGCGATCTGTACGCGCAGCGGGATGAGTGCCAGCACCGCCTTGTTGGCGATGGCGGCGCGCAGCAGAACCGCCAGTTGCCCGATCAGCAGCCAGACGGTGGCCTCGATCATGTACTTGGTGTACTGGATCTGCACACCCACGCCGTTGAGCGAGACCGCGGTGTTGATCAACCGCTCGACCAGGGCGACGACCCGCCCGTCGGCCATCTGCTTGACGTGGGTGGCGAAGGCGAGGTGGGCTTCGCCGTCCCAGGCGACCCCGATCTTGTGCGCGCTGCGCGGCTGGTCGGCCTCCGTGCCCTCGACGAGCCGGTGCGCGGCGGTCACGCAGGCGTCGGCCAGCCGGAAGCAGCCGGTCTCGTCCCCTTCCGGCCAGTCCATGCCGACCACCCAGCCGACATACGGCTTGGCCCAGTCGGGCACGAGCAATCCGTCGAAGCCCACGGACGATCAGGCGCGGCCGTTGGAGGGCCGGTCCGCCCACTCGTAGTTGCGGCTGGAGACGTGCAGGCCCGAGGCGAGGTCGTCGAGTTCGTCGATGTAGGCCTTCAGGGCTTGGAAGACGCTCTGCTCGATGCCGGGCAGCTTCTTGGCCAGTTCGGCGCCGTACTCGTCGTTGCCGAGGGTGTTCCTGTCCTGGTCGAAGGCGGTGCGCAGGCCGTCACGCGCTTCCTCGGCGTTGCTCTTGAGGTCGCTGTAGACGGCGCTGTGCCGGCGCAACGACGCCGGCTCCACGGAGAAGCCGTCGCTCACGGGGCCGGCTCCACGGGTCCCGGGAGGAAGGCGTCCAGTGTGGCGGTCCCGCCGAAGATCTCGTCGACCAGCGTTCCCTCGGGCATGAGGGGCGTCATGAGCTCCTTGCTCTGCTCGGTGACCGCGGCACTGGCCTGTTCGGCCTGCCGCATGATCGCCTCGGCGAGCTCAGAGGGGGACAGCGTGCGATAGACACGGGGATTCAGCTCGACGCCGCAGAGCCGGCCGTGCGCGCCGACGGTCACGCTCACCAGCCCGTCCTTGGAACGCGACGTGTGCTCGATGGCGGCGAACTCCGTGCAGGTCTCCCGGATGCGCGCGATCTGCTGATTGACCTCAGCTGCCATTTCCTCGATCGTCGCCTGAAATGCATCCGCCACATCAGTACCTTTCGTACACCTAACGCGCAGATGCTATCGCAGGTCTGATTTCTGGGGAAGCAGAATCATTCCGGCAGAATTGCCCGATCAGTGGAGCACGGTGGGCCCCGCCCGGAGCCCACCGTGAGAGACCATCAGACAGTCTCGTACGCCTTCACGTCGTCCGGCTCGGCGGCCACCACCGCCTTGCGGGCACGCAGGCCGGTCGCCGAGATCGCCACCCCGACCAGGGCCAGCACCAGCGACACCACGATCGCCGCGCGCAACGCCCCGATGGAGAGCGTCTCGCCGCCCGAGGTGAGCACCGCGGTGACCACGGCCAGCACGATCGCGCCTCCCACCTGGCCGGAGGTGTTGAGCAGGCCGGAGGCCAGCCCCTGCTCGTCGTCGTCCACGCCGTTGGTGGCCTGGATGTTCAGCGAGGGGAACGACAGGGCGAACGCGATGCCCAGCAGGATCATGCCGGGGATCACCATGCCGCCCAGGCTGGGCGTGCGGTCGATGCCGAGGAAGATCGCGTATCCGCCGGCCAGCGCGGCGGCGCCGATGACGATCAGCTTGCCGGTGCCGAACCGGTCCGCGAAGTCGCCCATCTTGGTCGAGGTGACCGCGACGAGCACGCCGGCGGGCAGGAACGCCATGGCGGTGCCGAGGGCGGACCAGCCGAGCAGGTTCTGGAAGTACTGCATGGCCACGAACTGGAAGGACACGTACGAGCCCATGAGGATGAGCAGCCCCAGGTTGGCCCGCACGATGTGCCCGGAGCGCAGGATGCCCAGCCGCACCAGCGGGTGGCGCACCCTCGACTCGGTGAAGACGAACGCGGCGAGCAGCGCGGCCACGCCCGCGAGCGAGCCGATCGTCTGCACCGAGGCCCAACCGGCCTCGGGCGCCTGCACGACCGTGAACACCAGCAGCAACATCGAGGCGGTGATGGTCACGGCGCCGACCAGGTCGTGCCCGCCCTCGGCACGGTCCTCCCTGCCCCTGGGCAGCACCTTCAGCGCGGCGACCAGCGCGATGATCGCGACGGGCACCGGCATCAGCAACGTCCACCGCCAGCCGATCTCGGTCAGCAACCCGGACAACACGAGGCCGAGCGAGTAGCCACTGGCGCCGCAGGCGGTGAAGATGCTCAATGCCCTGTTGCGCTCCGGCCCTTCGGGAAAAGTCGTCGTGATGATCGACAAAGCGGCGGGCGCGGTGAACGCGGCGGCCACACCCTTGACGAACCGGGCCGCGATCAACAGCCCGCCGTCGTCCACGACACCACCGAGCAGCGACGCCACGGCGAAGACACCCAAGGCGACCAGGAACACCCTGCGCCGCCCGAGCAGGTCGGCGGTCCTGCCCCCGAGCAGAAGAAGACCGCCGTAGCCGAGCACGTAGCCGCTGACCACCCATTGCAGAGAAGACGTCGTCAGGCCCAGGTCGTGCTGGATGGCGGGCAGGGCGACACCGACCATCGAGACGTCAAGGGCGTCAAGGAATATCACTGCGCAGAGCACGGCGAGCGCGCTCCACCGGGATGAGGGAGAGGACATGAGTCAGAACAATACATGCAGGCGCATCTAATGCAACCGCATTTAATTCCATTGCATGAGTTTTAGCGAAGTGGTAACCTCCGCGACATGGACGAGCAGTTCGTGGTGGACACCTGGCACTACGTCCTGGCCAAACACGCCAAGGCCATGTGCGCGCTGGAGCGCGAGCTGGGCGAGCGGCACGGCCTGGGGCCCAGCGAGTTCGAGGTCCTGGACCGGATCGTCCATCACGACAGGAAGCTACGCATCCAGGAGCTCTGCGACGAGGTCCACCTGAGTCAGAGCGCGCTGTCGCGCGTGGTGGCCCGCCTGGAGAAGTCGTCGCTGGTCACCCGCGGCGTCTGCGACGCCGACCGGCGGGGGGTCTTCGTCCACATCACCGACGAGGGCCGCACCCGCCACGCGCAGGCCCTCCCGACGCAGCGGCGTGTCCTCGGTGAAGTCTTCTCCGACGCCCCCGCGCTCCGCTGAGCCCTTTCATCCTTTACGCGCTGCCGTGGCCGCCCACCCGCCGCACTCCGGCTGACGGCCCTCCAGGAAACGCCCTCTGACAGTGATGATGGAGGGGAGCTTCTCCCGGCAGGGTTTGACCCAGCCTCTGACCGACCTCGGGTCCTTGAAGGGATTTGTCGGCCCTGTCGGGAGTCGCTCGTGCACGCACCGGACGCGGCCGTTG
>NZ_JBHSPA010000026.1:54693-71725 GCF_042656245.1 Nonomuraea insulae | reverse complement strand
CAAGCTCCTGGCGACAGCCAGTTGATCAATCAGTGTTGCGACGACCTCTTGACTTCACCATCGGCGCCGGGCCCTTCTCTACTGGTGGGACCGTCATGTCCGGCCCTGCAAGGACAAAGAGGCGAGCAGGCCAAGGATCAGCGAAGGCATCCCGTCTTCGACATCACCCGCACCATCCAAGGCCAGGACGGCCGCACCTACGACTTGCTACGCCGCATCGCGAACCCGCCGCAAGTTCGCCTCGTCGAACGCCGTCTGACCTTGTCACCAGGCGCGCCCGTGTGATCATGCGGGTACCGACCAGTGCGAAGCCGCAGACTTGGCGGCCGGAGGAGGCGGGCCGTGGAAGTACTGGCGCTGCGGAACCACGCTGCGTCCAAGATCAACCTAAACACCCGCAACGCCGACGCCGGCTCCGTGCTCGACACTGAGACGAACCTGCTCACGCTCAGTGAGAGCCGCCCATGCCCCCGCGATGGACCCGCAGCACCCGCGAACCGGCAAGGCCCGGTCCGGAGCGCCGACAGTTGGACAGCGGAGAATCGCACGTCGTCCCACAGCTGCTCTGCTCGGCCGTCCTCCATCACAGTAAGGACCCGCGATGCTTCCCCTCTCCTGAAGGCTCCCATGTGGGCGGGTGCCAGAGCACACCAAGCTGCGCCCTGCTGGAAGCCGCCAGCGCGCGGGGCTTGCCCTGGAGCGGGGGCGCACGCAGGAACGCCCACCAGCCGCCCTCCCCCGAAAGAGGGAGACGGCTCAGG
Source organism: Nonomuraea insulae (assembly GCF_042656245.1). NCBI lineage: Bacteria > Bacillati > Actinomycetota > Actinomycetes > Streptosporangiales > Streptosporangiaceae > Nonomuraea > Nonomuraea insulae. Next base: position 70,964 of record NZ_JBHSPA010000026.1, on the reverse strand, counting down.
AGCGTTCCCACACCCACCCAGGCCCGCTGGCTACCCGGTGCCCTTGGGCCAGAAGTCGTCGCCCATCGGAGCCACCCCACCGCCCCTAGGCCAGGGCTCCTCACCCATCGGGGCTACCCCGCTGCCCTTGGGCCAGAGTTCGTTGCTCGCAGGGGCCGCCCCACCACCCCTGGGCCAAGGGTCCTCGCCCATCGGAGCCACCCCACTGCCCCTGGGCCAGGGGTCGTCACCCATCGGGGCCACCCCACCGCCCCTGGGCCAGTGCTCGTCGCCGGCGGCGGGGCCTGCGGTCAGGGCGAGCCCGGCCACCGCTGCGACGGCGGTGACGGCTGCGGCGGCGGCGATCCGCCTCACATGTTCGATCATCGAAACGAAGCCTTCCCTTGCTGCCGGAGATCGGTCCAGGACAGTTCACAACGCGCCGCCACCGCCTGTCGCCCTGTTCCAGCCTGAGCCGGAGGAAAGCTTGCAGGTCGGCAAGGACCTGTTCGGCCTGGACGAGTCCCAGGTCCGCCTCCACCAGGCGCTCATACGCCACCCCGTGCTGGTCATGGCCGTCTGCGCGGTCACCGCCGCCGCAGCCCGGCACCGACACTCAAGCCACCCGCCCCGACGAAGCACCGCCCGAGGAACCCGGCCTCGTTCCGCTGACGGTCGCAGAGATCCGGCGCCTGTTCAACGCCGTCACCAGCCGCCCCTGGAACAGGCTGCTCACTGGTCAGCCTGGCGACGCGGCCATCAAGCATGCGCCCGCTGGTTCCGTCACCGAGCCCGCCTGACGGCCGCATATCCAGCTCGACCAAGAATCTCGAAACGGCCTCACCAGGCACAGTGCCGAACTTCGTGGGAATTCCGCGATTACCACCGGGACCCCCAGGGGGTGGGACGGTTGTCCGGGCCGGGGATCCGATCTTCTTGTCGCCGGACTTCCAGGTGGATACGCGCCGGTCGCGGCGCGTCAGGGCAGAGCCGGTACGGCAGGCGGGGAGTCGGTCCAGCCGACCTGGATCAGCGTCTCGTCGATGGACATCTCCGGGAACGCCTTGCCGTCGAGCGTGGCCCTCTGGTCCCGTGACAGCAGCACCATCCTGTCGGTGTCGACGGTCAGCCTCTCCCTGACCACGGTCGCCTCCTTCCCCTTCCCGCTCGACCTGTCGATCACGACGGCGGCGCCCGACCTGCCCAGGCTGTCCTTCGCGGCGCCTCCGGCGCGGACGCCCGGCAGCCTCAGCAGGGCCTGGTAGGCCGCGGCGCGGACCTCCTTCGGGGCGGGGACGTCGTACAGCAGCGCGGGCAGGGTGTACCGGAGCCAGCCGGGGAGGTCGCTCTCCCGGCTGGCCTGGCCCGCCTTGGTGAGCCAGTCCTTCAGCCGGCCCGGGTCTGCAGGCAGGCGCTGGACCTCGTCGTACGTCAGCCACTGCTGCGCGAACCAGAACTGGCTCGGTTCATTCGGCCTTGGGCCCACGCTGCCCTTGGCGGGGTGAGCGGACAGCTTCACGGTCTTACCGTCGATCGACTCGCTCCACGTGGAAGGAGAGCCGTCGCGCCGCCACGCCTTCTTGTCGGCAGCGGTCCCCGGCAGCGTCGCCAGCTCGCGGTATCCGAGCCAGGCCCTGCCGTCAGGGGCGCTCCACTGTTCCTTGATCTCCTGCTGGACCAGCGAATAGGGGTGCGCCTTGGTGCCGAATCGCCGGGGATGGGTGGACGTCGACATCGTCCTGGTGTGCCAGTAGGCCCCCTCGGGAGGAGCGGCCGCGAGGGCCGGCGGCGCGCTCAGGACGGTCGCGCCCACGGCCGCGGCGACGCCGAGAACGGTCAGCCGGCGGGCCGGCGCGGTCGGGAAAGCCATCAGGTTGCTCCATCGATGAGAAGTCACGACCATCCATACGCCTGGGCCGCTCGAAGGGTTGCCCGCGAAATACTCTGCGCGGTATGGGCACCCGTGCCTGCCGCGACAACCTCGAACCCTACCTGCGGCGCGTCATGATCAACTCCGCCATCGGCCGCGCCCGCCGCCGGGCGATCCTCAGCATCATCCGCGAGCACAGCCCACCGGAGACGTTGCGAGCCATTTACTCAGAGTTACTTTCTCATTACCATGAGTAGGGTTCGAAGTGAAGCCAGCTCGCCCGACCGGAGGCCGTCGCATGTCCATGCCGCTGACCGAAACCAACCTCGCCCTAGTCTTCGCGGCGCTGGACACCACCGGCGACGGGCGCCTGAGTGCCGCTGATTTCATCACGCGCGCCGACCAGATGTGCGCCGCCCTGGCGCCTGATCCTTCCTCCGCCTCCCACCAGTCCGTCCAGCAGGGCTTCGCCGCCTGGTGGGAGCACCTGCGCGCCGGCGCCGACGTCGACCAGGACGGCTCGGTGAGCTCCGAGGAATACCTGGCCACGGCTGGCACCCGGGCCGCGGACACCGGCGAGGACCTTGCCCGGGTGGTCCTCGCCCTGGCCGGCCCGCTGTTCGACGCGGCCGACACCGACGGCGACGGGACCATCTCCCGCCCGGAGTACGTCCGGTTCTACACGGCCCTGAACCTCGACGGCAAGATCGGGGAGGATGCCTTCACCCGGCTCGACATCGACGGTGACGGCTCGATCTCCCAGCAGGAGTTCTTCGGGGGCATCCGCGCGATCTTCACCAGCAACGATCCCGGCGACCCTGGCACCTGGATGCTGGGCGGCGCGCCGTCGTCCTGACCGATTGCCCGGCCGCTTCCCCACGCGACCCACGAGTGTGAGGCGCGCCGGGAGAAGCGGCCGCCCTGCGGTCACTCCCCCGTGAAGTCGAAGCGCGGGGAGGCCGGGGTCAGGATCGTGTGCTTCGGGGTGACCGGCCAGAGGGTGTTCAGGTCGTCGGTGAGCGTGGTCACGAGGGACCCGATGTCCTCGGCCGCCGTGTCGTGCAGGGCCTCGGCGACGATCAGGACGTTCGCCGTGGTGGCCTGGACGGCTGAAAGGCCGCTCTGGCGGTTGGTCCAGCGGCGGGCGTGCGCGCGGCCCTCGGCGTCGGCGAAGATCACTTCCTGGGCCGGCGGGTGTTCTGTCTCGCCGGAGAAGGTGAGGTACGTTTCTTCGCCGGTGGCGTACCTGACCTCCACGAACTGCATGATCCTGGAGACGTCGAAGACCGCGATCGGGATGGCGTAGGCGATGGAGATCGCGTTGCACAGGTCGATCAGGGGGTGGAGGCGCGGGAGGGCGCCTTCCTTGCGGAAGCGGCGGAGCAGGGACTCCGAGGCGCATCTGTACTGGGTCGGTTTGAGGCCCATCGCGGAGAACGTGCGGCGCCAGGCTTGGATCTCCGGGAGCTCGCCCTCCGAGGCGGTCGCCAGTCTGGCGGTGGCGCGGCCGGCGTAGGCGGCGATCCGGGCGTCCGGGGTGACGTCCGCGGTGATGCCCTCGGCGTAGATGACTGCGGGGACGAGCTGGGGGAAATCTCGCCAGATGTCGCTGGAATGCTGGAAATGCATGGGCTTCACTCCGCGAGACGGCCTGGGAATCTGCTGCTCTGGAAGCCTATAGCGTGCGCTTGAGGCGGTAGAGGACGTGGCGGAGAATGGGGCTGTCCCGGGGCACCCTGGGGTGGTCGAAGTCCTCGGCCGGGTCGCGCGTCATGCCGAGCCGCTCCATGACGGCCCGCGACCGCGTGTTCCGCACGGCCGTCATGGAGATGATCGCGTCGAGCCCGGCCTCCTCGAACGCGTACCGGACGGCCCGCCTGGCCGCCTCGGTCGCGTACCCGTGGCCCCACGCCGGCTGCGCCAGCCGCCACCCGATCTCCACCGCCGGCAGGAACGGCGCGTCGAACGTCTGCAGCGCCAGCCCCGTGAACCCGATGAACCGCCCGCTCTCCCGCTCCTCCAGCGCCCACAACCCGTAGCCGAGGGAGTCGAACTGCTGCTCGATCCGGTCCGCGAAGGAGTCGCTCTCCTCGCGGGTCATCAGGCTGGGGAAGTGTCGCATCACCTCGGGGTCGGCGTTCATCTCGGCGAAGGGGGCCCGGTCCGCGTCGCGCCACCGGCGCATGATCAACCGCTCTGTGTCCATCCGGCCAACATAGTGGCGGGGTTCACAACACTCGGCTGAGGAACGCCTTCGTACGCGGGCTGCTCGGGTTGTCCAGGACCTCGGCGGGCACGCCCGACTCGACGACCACGCCGGCGTCCATGAACACCACCCGGTCGGCCACCTCACGCGCGAACCCGATCTCGTGCGTCACCACGATCATGGTGAGCCCGTCCTCGGCCAGGCCCTTCATGGTGGCCAGCACCTCGCCGACGAGTTCGGGGTCGAGGGCGCTGGTCGGCTCGTCGAACAGCATGAGCTTGGGCCGCATGGCCAGCGCCCGCGCGATCGCGACGCGCTGCTGCTGGCCGCCGGAGAGCTGGCGGGGGTAGCTGCCCGCCTTCTCCTCCAGGCCGACGCGGCGCAGGAGCGCGTGCGCGCGTTCCCTGGCCTGGGCGCGCGGCTCACCGCGGACGCCGACGGGCGCCTCGATGACGTTCTGCAGCACGGTCATGTGCGGGAAGAGGTTGAACTGCTGGAAGACCATGCCGATCTCCCTGCGCTGGCGGGTGATGTCCTTCTTGTGCAGGTGCCTGACCTTGCCGCCGGACGCCTGGAACCCGATCAGCTCGCCGTCCACGTGGATGGCGCCGCCGTCGATGGTCTCCAGGTGGTTCACGCAGCGCAGGAACGTGGACTTGCCCGACCCTGACGGGCCGAGGATGACCACGACCTCGCCGGCCTTCACGTCCAGGTCGATGCCCTTGAGGACTTCGAGGTGCCCGAAGTGCTTGCGTACGGCGCGGGCGTGCACCATGGGGACGCTCATGAGGTCACCTCCGGGGAGGTACGCCGGCGGAAGGCCGCGAACGCCCAGAAGCCCTGCGGGGCGTTCCTGGTGGCCCCACGGGCGTAGTGGCGCTCGATGAACGACTGGCCGACGTACAGGATGGACGTGATCACCAAGTACCAGACGCAGGCGACGATCAGCAGCGGGATGGTCTGGAACGTGCGGTTGTAGATGGACTGCACGGTGTACAGCAGGTCGGCCAGCGCGATGACGCTGACCAGCGAGGTGGCCTTCAGCATGCTGATGACCTGGCTGCCGGTGGGCGGGATGATGAAGCGCATCGCCTGGGGCAGCACGATCCTGCGGAAGGTGCGGGCGTCGCTCATGCCGAGCGCGGCGGCGGCCTCGCTCTGGCCGGGGTCCACCGACATCAGGCCACCGCGGATGATCTCCGCCATGTACGCGCCCTCGTTCAGCCCGAGGCCGAGGATGGCCGCGAGCAGCGGGGTGATGAGCACGTTGGTGTCGGCGGTGAGGAACTCGGGGCCGAACGGGATGCCGAAGGAGATCTCCGGCAGCAGGTACGACAGGTTGTACCAGAGCACGAGCTGCACCAGCACCGGCGTGCCACGGAAGAACCAGACGTAGAGCCCGCAGGCGCCGCGCGCCACCGGGTTCTCCGACAGCCGCCCGATGGCCAGCAGCACCCCCAGGATCACGCCGACGGCCATGGCGATCACGGTCAGGAGCAGCGTGGTGAAGATGCCCTGGCCGATGAGCTGGGCGTTGACGTACCGGCCGACGACGTCCCACTGGAAGTTGGGGTTGGTGACCAGCAGGCTGACGAGCTGGGCGGCCAGCACGAGCAGGATGATGGAGGCGACCCAGCGCAGCGGATGGCGGGTGCGCGCGGCCCCCGCGACGTCGATCTCGGGCGGTTCGGTCATGATTTCGCCAGGTTCACGCCGACCTGGTCCAGCTTGTTGTCGGACGTGCCCCACTTGGCCATGATCTTGTCGTAGGTGCCGTTCTCGATGAGCTTCTGGAACCCGTCCTTGAGCACGTCACGCAGCGGCGAGTCCTTGCCCACGACGGCCCCCTGGAAGAGGTCGTCGAACCCGTTGGCCTGGCCCTTGCCGGCCAGTTCGAGCTTGCCGCCGGCCTGGCCCACGAAGTACGTGAGCGGCGCCTGGGAGGAGAAGAACGCGTTCGCCCGCCCGGAGCTGACCGCCAGCACGGAGGTCGGCTGGTCCTTGTACGACTGGACGTCGATCTTCGCCTTGCCCTCCTTGACGCACGTCTGGGACTGGCCCTTGATCACCGCCTCGGCGGAGCCGCCGGCCATGACCGAGATCTTCAGCCCGCACGTGTCGGCGACGGAGCCGATCTTGTCCGGGTTGCCCTTCGGCACCGCGAAGACCACGTACTCCTTGACCCAGTCCACGAAGTCGTTGGCCTTCTGCCGGTCGGTGAAGTCGCCGACGGGCCCGATGGCGAAGTCGTAGCGCCCGGAGGCGATGCCCGTCAGCGAACTGGGCAGGCCGTCCACGGTGACGTGCTCGATCTTGACGCCGAGCACCTGGCCGAGCGCCTCCGACATGTCGGCCGCGGCGCCGGTCAGCGATCTGCCGTCGGCTCCGGCGATCTCGTAGGGAGGGAACGAGCCGTTGTTGACCGAGATGAGCTTGCCGGCCTGCTTGACCTTGTCGGGCAGCCGGTCGTGCAGGGCCTGGTCCTTGGTCTGGGCGGCGGCGCTCTCCCCTGGCTGCTGGGAGTTCAGCACCCCCTCGGCCTCTTCCGGGTTGGCTCCGCAGCCGGCCAGCACGAGGGCCGCGCCGAGCAGGGCTGCTGTCGCGTATTTAGGCATGTGGTTCCAATCGCGGGTCCACGGCGAAGCGCCGGTTCTCGAGGACGGGCAGGGTACGGCGGGCGCTCTCCAGCTCGTCCGCCGAGGCGTCGGCCCACAGCAGCCCGGGCGCGTCGCCCAGGCGGGCCCGGGTGATGCCGAGCGGGTCGACGACCATGCTGGCCCCGATGTTGCGGCGGCCGCACTCGCCGGAGGCGGCCACGTAGCAGGTGTTCTCCAGGGCGCGGGCGGTCACCATGACCTCCCAGTGCCATTCCTTGGCCGGGCCGCGCACCCAGGCGGCGGGCAGCGCGATCACCTGGGCGCCCTGGTCGGCCAGGAGTCTGGCCATCTCGGGGAAGCGTACGTCGTAGCAGGTCATGAGGCCGACCCGCCAGCCGGCGACGTCGATCACGACGGGCGCGTTCGTGCCGGGGACGACGTTGTCGGACTCGCGCCGTCCGAAGGCGTCGTACAGGTGCAGCTTCGTGTAGGTGGCGACGATCTCCCCGCCCCGGGCGGCCACCAGCACGTTGGAGACCCGGCCGTCGCCCGCGGGCACGTGCACGCCGGCGATCACGGTGGTCTCGGAGCCGCGCGTGCGCTCGACCAGGCCGGTGACGAACGGCCCGTCCAGCGGCTGGGCGGCCTCGCGGATGCGGGTGGGCTCGTCCACGAACAGCGAGAGCGCTCCCTCGGGCAGGACCAGCAGGTCGGCCTGCCCGGCCACGGCGCTGTCGATGAGCTCCTGGCAGGTCTTGAGGTTGTCGGTCCAGTTCTCGGCTGACGCGAACTGTCCTACGGCGATTCTCATGCGGCGAAGACCTCCTCGGCGGCGATGCGGCGGTTCGAGATTCCCTGGGCGTGCAGCTCCTCGCAGAAGGCCGCGACCATGGGGGCGTTGGGTTCGGTGCCGTACGGCATCCAGTCCTGCCCGAACGTCCTGGCCGTCGCGGTCAGGTCGTCGAGCAGCCAGGGCGTGGTGTCGGTGAGCAGCCGCCGGCGGGCCAGCCAGTGCCGCTTGGAGCGGTCGAAGAGCTCCGTCACGGCCTGCGGCAGCCACGGGTGGCGCTCGACGCTCTCGCGCTTGAGCGTGACCAGGTGGATGCCGGGCACGAAGCCGGTCTGCCGGTAGTAGTCCAGCTCGGCGGCGCGGTGGTCGGGCAGCAGGTGGCGGAAACGACTGTCCGGGGTGAAGAACTCCTCCGGCATGAACGGCGTCATGATCGCGTCGTACCGGCCGTCCGCGAGCCCCTCGGCCAGGCCGTCATCGGTCAGCGAGACGTTGTCGGGGAACGGCACGGGCCCGACCCGGTCCTTGCCCGTCTCCCCGGCCACCAGCGGCCCGACCGTCCAGGTGATGCCCGTGATGTCCACCCCGGCGTCGCGCAACAGCGCCCTGGTCCAGGTGTTGCCGGAGTCCGGCCACCCGGTGAGCCCGATGCGGGCCCCCTTGAGCTCCTCCAGCGAGCTCAGCTCACTGTCCCGGCGCACGAGCACGCACCGGTGCCGGAACCCCCGCATTACGAACACGGGCAACCCGACCAGCCGGTCATCACCGGCGGCCCGTCCCAGCACGTACCGGCTGAAGGAGGTCTCACCACCGTCGACGCCGGGCTCCTTGAGCACGTCGGGCGTGACCGCCCTGGAGTCGATCTCGAGCTGGAACCCCTCGGGCCGCACGACCCCCGTCACGATCGGCACAAGATGGTCCCAATCCCGCACAGCAAGGCGAAGATTCGCCACAAAACCCCCCAAACGGTATCTATTTGCCGTTAATTGTCAGAAACCTTATGTTCAGGGAGACAAGCAACACAAGACGATCTTTGTTGCTGAACAAAGTTTTATAGGGGGCAAAGTGGACGCGGCTTGGCTGGCGCAGCGCATCGCGGATCCGAGCGCGCGCGGTATCGCCGCCGCCCTGACCGACCTGATCAGGCAGGGAACGGTGACCGCGCAGACGCGTCTGCCGACCGTGCGCGGCCTGGCCAGGGAGCTCGGCGTCAGCTCGGGAACGGTCGCGGAGGCATGGGCCGAGCTGCGCAAGCACGGCATGATCAAAACCGACCGCCGCCGGGGCACGGTGGTGCTCGGCCCGCCCAACGTGCCGCGCCCCATCCGGTATGAACGCCTCGGCCACTGGGGCGACCGCCTGGCGATCGACCTGACCATCGCCTCCCCCGACACGGCCCTGCTGCCCCCGCTGGAGTCCGCGCTGATCGCCGCCTCCCGGGCCGAAGGGCTGAACGACTACGCCCGCGAGACGATCACGCCCCGCCTGCGCGCCGCCGTGGAGCCGTCCTGGCCCTTCCCCGCGCGGAGCTGGCTCGCGGTCGGCGGCGGGTACGAGGGCGTCCAGCTCCTCTGCCAGACCACGGCCCTGCCGGGCGACAGGATCGCGATCGAGGAGCCCACGGGGGCGCGGCTGCTGGACATCCTGGAGACGATCGGCGTCCAGCTCATCCCGGTCGCCTGCGACGAGGACGGCCCCCTCCCCGGCTCGCTGGCCGAGGCGCTGCGGGCCAGGCCCGTGGCGTTCGTCTACCAGCCGCGCGGCCAGTCCCCCTGCGGCCACGCGGTCACGCCCGAGCGCTCCACGGAGCTGGCGGACCTGCTGGAGCCGGCCAAGACGCTCATCGTCGAGGACGACGGGATCGGCGAGTTGTCGGTCTCACCGATGGTGAGCATGGGGGCGCGCTTTCCCGACCGTACGGTGCTGGTGCGGTCGTACTCCAAGTCACACGGCCCCGACCTGCGCATCGCGGTCATCGGCGGGGCGGCGGACGCGGTCGAGCGGGTACGCGTGCTGCGCAGCTTCGGCACCGGCTGGACCAGCAGGATCCTGCAGGACGCCCTGGCCCACCTGCTCGGCGACGCCGCCGTGCGCGAGGGCGTCGCGCACGCCAGGCAGGTCTACGCGGACCGCCGCGCGCGCCTGGCCGCCGAACTGGCCACGCGCGGGGTGCGTACCGGCGGCAGGGACGGCCTGGCGCTCTGGGTCCCGGTACGCGACGAGGCGGCCGCCCTGGTCACGCTGGCCGCCCACGGCATCTCCGTCGCCCCGGGCAGCCGCTACGTGATCGACCCCGTGCCCCACCACCACCTGCGGCTGGCCACGGCCCGGCTCACCGACGACCCGGAGGAGTTGTCCGCGCTGGCCGACGTGATCGCGCTGGCGGCGGGCCGGCGGCTCAGCGCTTCGACTTGATCCCGGTGATGCGGCGGAACACGTCCCACCAGAACGGCGCCCCGAACAGCAGCGCCACGTACGTCAGCAGGAAGCCCGGCCAGTGGCTCGGCGTGCTGACCCGCCCCCACCACGCGCCGCCGTTCCACTCGAAGCCCGGGTCGCCCTCGGCCGGGATCGACACGCTGACCATCGCCTGGCCCATCATCCTGACCAGGGCCGGCTGGCTGAGCACCTCGGTCACGCACGGCACAGGATCGCCGCCTGTGCACTGTTGCTGGAGCGCGTCATAGGCCTCCGGCCCCGACACGGCCGTCACCGAGGCGCGGTAGGCGTTGTCGCGCAGCAACGTCTTGGCGTACTCGAAGCCGTCCATCGAGAACAGCAGCGTCACCGCGATGCCGAGCACGGCCACGACCCACTTGACGTAGCGCTTGTACAACATGGACAGCCGCTGCATCTCGCCGTCGAACCAGCTCTCCACGCCCTGCCTGAACCGGTCGAGGTCGCCCTGCGCGCTCTCCCACACGCCCTTGAGGTGGCCGTACAGGGGGCTGTCGATCTTCTGGAGCTTGGCCAGGAACTGCGGGACGTCGTTCTCCGCCGACGCCAGCTCCATCACCGCGACCGAGAACCGCGCGGGCGGGATGTTGGCGATGCTCGTCCTGCCCCGCTTGCCGTGGTCGATCTCCCTGACCCGCTCGTACAGCAGCTTGATCATCGAGTCGCCGGTCCTCGTCTCTGGCACCTCGCCGGGCTTGGAAGGCGAGGGCAGCTCACTGTGCCGGGGACGGGGGTCGCGCAGGAACGGCAGCACCCTGAACACGCCGAGCACGCTGGCGGGCAGCCAGGAGCCGGTCTTCTTGTCGGCGCCGTCCATGGTGTCCCTGAGGTAGGCCCACAGGAACTTGCTGCGGATGGCGAGCACGCGTACGGCTGCCTCGTTGAGCCCGCTCACCAGCAGCGACAGCAGCAGGAACGCCACCACCAGGCCCAGGGCCAGATCCACGTATACGGATAACACGCGGCATTGATACACCCACGGGGCGTAGCGGCGCAATCATGAAGCGCCGTAGAAGACGCGGTCCACCACCTTGCGGGCCCGCCGCGTCACCCGGCGGTAGTCGTCGAGGAAGTCCTCGGAGCCGTCCGGCGGGTAGCCGAGGGTCTGGGCGAGCAGCTTGCGCTCGCCCGAGTCGCGCGGCACGCTGTCACCCGGCCGGCCCTTCACCAGCATGATCGCGTCTCTGATGCGGGAGGCGAAGCGCCAGGCCTCGGCCAGCACCACCTCGTCGGCCGTGCTCAGCAGCCCCTCGGTCACGGCCGCGCGCAGCGCCTGCAGTGTACGGGGGGTGCGCAGGGACGGCAGCGTGCCGGCGTGGCGGAGCTGCAGCAGTTGCGCCACCCACTCCACGTCGGACAGCCCTCCCGGCCCGAGCTTGGTGTGCAGGGCGGGGTCGGCGCCGCGCGGCAGCCGCTCGGCCTCCATGCGGGCCTTGAGCCGCCTGATCTCCCTGACCGCGTCGTCGGGCAGGCCGTCCCGGGGATAACGCAGCTCGTCGATCATGGACGTGAACGCCGCCCCGAGCGCGGCGTCGCCGGCCGAGAACCTGGCCCGCAGCAGCGCCTGCGACTCCCACGGCGACGACCAGCGCCCGTAATAGGCGCGGTAGGAGGCCAGCGTGCGCACGAGGGGCCCCTGGCGGCCCTCGGGGCGCAGGTCGGGGTCGATGATCAGGGGCGGGTCGGGGGCGGGCAGCGACAGCAGCCTGCGCAGCTCGTTGGCCACGGCGAACGCGGCGTCGGTGGCCTCGCGCTCCTCGACGCCCGGCAGCGGCGAGTGCACGAACATGACGTCGGCGTCGCTGGCGTATGAGCACTCCATGCCGCCGAGCCGGCCCATGGCGATGACCGCGAAGGAGGTGACGCCCCGCGCCTTGGCGAGCGCGGCGTCGAGGGCGGCCTGCAACGTCACGTCTGTGAGCCGCGACAACGCGGTGCCGACGGTCTCGATGTCGATCAGGCCGGAGATGTCCGCCACGGCCGTGCGGAACAGCTCCCTGCGCCGCAGCGCGCGTACGGCCGCGACGGCGGTCTCCGGGTCGCCCGCGTGCCTGGAGACGGCGGCGGACGCCTCGCCGAGCAGCGACTCCGGCGTGCGCACGGCCAGCTCGGCGTCCGAGCCCAGCATCGCGACCGCGTCTGGTGCGTGCATGAGCAGGCCGGTGGCGTAGCGGCTGGTGCCGAGCACCCGCGCCATCCTGGCGGCCACGGCGGTCTCGTCGCGCAGCAGCCGCAGATACCACGGCGTGCTGCCCAGCTTGTCGCTGACCTGCCGGAATCCCAGCAGAGCCGCGTCCGGGTCGGGCGTGTCGGCGAACCAGCCGAGCATGACGGGCAGCAGCGTGCGCTGGATCGCGGCGCGCCTGGACACCCCGGTCGCGAGGCTGGCGAGATGACGCAGCGCGCCCGTGGGATCGACGTAGCCCAGCGCCTCCAGCCGGGCGGCGGCGGCCGTGGTCGACAGCCGCGCCTCCGACTCCGGCAGCCGCGCCACGGCCTGCAGCAGCGGCCGGTAGAACAGCTTCTCGTGCAGCCGCCGCGCCTCCATCGCGTGCCGCCGCCACCGAGCCGTGAACTCCCCCACCGGGTCGGCCTGCATGCCCAGAGCCCGCCCCAGCCTGCGCAGATCGGCCTCGTCGGTGGGCACGATGTGGGTGCGCCGCAACCGGTGCAGCTGGAGCAGGTGCTCGACCCGGCGCAGGAACGTGTAAGCCTCCGCCAGGCCCCGCGAGTCGTCGCGGCCCACGTATCCGCCCCTGGACAGCGCGCCCAGCGCCGGGAGCGTCGCCCTGCGGCGCAGCAGCGGGTCGAGCCTGCCGTGCACGAGCTGCAGCAGTTGCACCGCGAACTCGATGTCACGCAGCCCGCCAGGGCCCAGCTTGAGCTGCCGCTCGCCCTCGGCGCGCACGTGCGACTCGACGCGGCGGCGCATGGCCTGCACGTCCTCGACGAAGTGCTCGCGGGTGGCCGCCGCCCACACCATCTCGTTGACCGCCTCGACGTAGGCGGCGCCCAGCTCCAGGTCGCCTGCCACGGGCCTGGCCTTGAGCAGCGCCTGGAACTCCCACGTCTTGGCCCAGCGGTGGTAGTAGGCGAGGTGGCTGGCCAGCGTGCGCACCAGCGGCCCGGAGCGGCCCTCGGGGCGCAGCCCGGCGTCCACCTCCCACAACGAGCCCTCGGGGGTGGTCGCGGTGCAGGCCCGCATCATGGCCTGGGCCAGCCGGGTGGCCGCGCGCAGCGCCTTGGCCTCGTCGGCGCCCTCCCGCGGCTCCGCGACGAAGATCACGTCCACGTCGCTGATGTAGTTGAGCTCCCTGGCGCCGCACTTGCCCATGCCGATGACCGCCAGCCGGACATCGTCGGCCCCCACCTCGGTGCGGGCGATGGCGAGCGCGGCCTCCAGGGCGGCGCCGGCCAGGTCGGACAGCTCGGAGGTGACCTTCTGGAGGGTGGCCTGGCCGGTGAGGTCGCGCGCGGCCAGGTGCGTCAGCCTGCCCCGGTACGCCACCCGCAGCGCCGTCAGCGCGTCGGCGGCGCCCCTGGGCTCGCTCTCGTCCGGTTCCGCGCCGACGGCGCGCAGCAGCTCGGCTCTGGGGTCGCCGAGGCTCTCCTCCGCCAGGAGGGCGACCTGGTCAGGGTGGCGTACGAGGTGCTCGCCGAGAGCGGCGCTGACGCCCAGCACGGCCAGGAGCCTGGATCTGAGCAGCTCGTCGCGGCGGAGGGTGTCGAGGACGGCCGGTTCGCGCTCGATCAGCCGGGTCAGCGAGATCAGGGCCAGGTCGGGGTCTGCCGCGTCCACCAGGGACTCCAGGACGTCGTCCAGGTCGGCTTCCGACTGTCGGACGAGCTGGGCGGCCCTGGCGCCGTCGGCGAAGCCGAGCTTGGCGAGCCGTGCGGCGGTGGATTCGATCCTGGGCACCCCTCCATCTTGACAGCTCTCTCACGAATCGCCGTAACATGAAAACGCAACGTTGCGTTGCGTTTTGCGATCCATCGGGAAGGTGGAGGTCTGGTGACGGGCTCTTTGGACGAAGGCGGGGCGCGCTCCCGCCGGGCGGGTCCTCGCGCGGTGGGTCCTCGCGCGGTGGGTCCTCGCGCGGTGGGTCCTCGCGCGGTGGGTCCTCGCGCGGTGGGTCCTCGCGCGGTGGGTCCTCGCGCGGTGGGTCCTCGCGCGGTGGCGGCGGTTGCGGCGCGCGGCATGCGCGGGGAGACGGGGCGGGTTCCCGCGGGGGTGGCGTGGGGGCTGCTGGCCGCCTGGGCGGTGCACGACGCCGAGGAACTGGCGACCATGGCTCGGTGGGTACGTGCGGCGCGGCCCCGGCTGGAGGAGCGTTTCCCCGGGGTGCCGTGGGAGCGGCTGGAGGTGTCGCAGGCGCACGTCAACGTGGCCATCGGGCTCATGGGCGGGGTGATGGCGGGGGCCGCGGTTGCGGGGGCGCGTACGGGCGGGCGGAGCGCGGTGTTCCAGGCGGCGCTGGCCGGGTTCGGGGCGCACGGGGTGGTGCATCTGGCGCAGGCGGCGCTGGCACGGGGGTACACGCCCGGCGTGGTGACCGCGCCCGTCGTCGTGATCCCGTACTCGGTGTGGGCGTGGCGGCGGTTGCGGAAGGCGGGCGTGCCGGCGCGGTCAGGGCAGGCTCATCTGGTGGCGCTCCCGCTGGTCCTGGCGGGCGTGCACGCGCTGGCGCACGCGATCGTCAAGCGGCGCGAGCGCCGACCCTCCCCCAAGCACCGCTAGCACCAGCCTTCGCGCACCCCGTCAGGTGCTCGTTCTCACCACGTCGGCGAACGCCTGCGCGACCGGGCGCCAGGTTGTCACCAGCGCTTGCTCGGCGGCCTTGACGCCGGCGTTGAGTTCCTCGGCCGTGTCCAGGCCCGAGTCAGCCGTCCAGGAGGCGAAGATCTCCGGTGTGGCCTCCGGGTGGAACTGGACGGCCCAGGCGGCCTCCCCGAGGCGGTAGGCCTGGTTCGGGTACTGGGCGCCGGTCATCAGCGGCACCGCCCCGTCGGGCAGCCGCGTGATCGCGTCCTGGTGGTACTGGACGGCCACGGCCCGGCCATTCCCCGAGGACGGCCGGCCGGAGCCGGCCGGGCACCGGTCGGTGCCCGACAGGAGCCGGTCGGTGGCGGCGGCGGGGAGGGCGAGCACGTCGCGGGCGCCGATCTCCAGGCCGTTCGCGCCGCGTTCCACCGTTCCGCCGCAGGCCAGGGTGAGCAGTTGCGCCCCCAGGCAGATGGCCAGCGTGGGCGTGGCGTCGTCCACGGCGCGGCGCAGCAGGTCGCGGGTGGCGGGCTGCCAGGGGCTGCGCCCGTCCTCCCAGGCCGCCGCCGCGCCGCCGAGGACGATCAGTCCGTCCGCCGCCCGCGAAGGGATCTCCTCCCCCAGGTACGGCCGCACGACCTCGCAGGACAGGCCCAGCCACCCGGCGAGGTACCCGAGCCCGGCCTCGGCCTCGTGTTCGATGACGGTAATCCGCATGTCAGTAATTATCCGGGCAAATCGTGACCCCTATTTCCACCCCGCCTAAGCTCCGCTCATGAGCGTCGAATTCGATGAGGTAGACGGCCTGCGGATCGCCACCTTCGGCACGGGACCCCGCACGATCATCGCGGTCCACGGGATCACCGCCTCCCTGATGGCCTGGGGCACGGTGGCGCGGCGACTGCCGGACGACTGGTCGCTGGTGGCCATGGACCTGCGCGGACGGGGCCACAGCGCCTCCCTGCCCGGCCCGTACGGGCTCCCGAGGCACGCCGACGACGTGCTGCGCGTGGCCGAGCACGTCGGGGCGGGTGAGGACGCGGTGCTGACGGGGCATTCGATGGGCGCCTACGTGGCAGTCCTGGCGGCGGCGCGGCGCGACTTCGCCAGGGTCGTGCTGGTGGACGGCGGGCTCCCGCTGCCACCGCCCGAGGGGATGGACGCGGAGGCGACCCTGGAGGCCATGCTGGGCCCGGCGCTGGCACGGCTGCGCCAGACCTACCCCTCCCCCGAGGCGTACGTCGCCTTCTTCAAGGCGCATCCGGCCTTCGAGGGCCACTGGAACGCCGACGTGGAGGCGTACGTACGTTATGACCTGACCGGACCCGAGGGCGCGTTGCGGTCGCGGGTCGTCGGGGAGGCGGCGCTGGCGGACGGGCGGTGGCTGCCCCTGGAGACCGAGCCGATCTCCGCCGCGCTGGAGGCGATCACCGCGCCGCTGTTCCTGCTCAGGGCCCCGCGCGGCCTGCTCAATCAGGAGACGGGGATGCTGCCCGACGACCTGGCCCTGCCCTGGGCCGCCCGGTTGCCGGGGCTGCGGGACGAGGTGGTGCCGGACTGCAACCACTACACGATCCTCTTCGACGAGCGCTGCGCGGACGCCGTCGTGA
>NZ_JBHSPA010000026.1:0-54657 GCF_042656245.1 Nonomuraea insulae | reverse complement strand
CCAAGCTGATCACTTGGCCATACGCTCGACTTGTACACAATACGAGCGTATGGGTGGCAGTACATGCGACCAGTCGAGGATCTGACAGCCAAGGCCCGGATCAGGGACACGGCCCTGCGACATTTCGCCGAGCACGGGATGAAGGGCGCGACCCTGCGCGCCATCGCCGACGCCGCCGGGGTATCGCTGGGCCTGGTCCAGCACCATTTCGCCTCCAAGGAGGGGCTGCGGGACGCGTGTGACGCGTACGTCGTGGCGTACATCAGGCAGGAGGTGGAGGAGGGGATCGACAAGGGCAGGCTGGACGATCCCGCCTATGTCGAGCAGACCCGGCTCAGCTCGCCTCCCGTGCTGCGGTACCTGGCACGGGCCCTGGTGGACGGCTCGCCCGCGGCGGCCTCCATCTACGACCAGCTCGTCGCGGTCACCGAGGAGTTCCTGGCGGGACGGGAGGACGCGCGCGGCCACGCCGCCGTGTTCACGACCATGCAGCTCGGCATCTACGTGCTGCACGAGCACCTGTCCCGCGCGCTCGGCACCGACATGTTCACGCCCGAGTCGATGTCGCGCGTCGGCTCGGCGCTGCTGAACATCGTCTCCCCCGGCTTCGTCGGAGCCGACCTGATCAACCAGGCCCGTTCAGGGCTCGATCGCTACACCGCCGGGCGGGAGAACGACGATGACTGACGTGCTGCACATCGAGGACCTGCGCAAGTCGTACGGACGGGCGCACGCGCTGGACGGGCTGAGCATGTCCGTCAAGCAGGGAGAGGTCCACGGCTTCCTGGGCCCCAACGGCGCCGGCAAGACCACGACGCTGCGGATCGTGCTCGGGCTGCTCAAGGCCGATTCCGGCGTCGTACGGCTGCTCGGGGGCGATCCCTGGACGGAGGCGGTGACGCTGCACCGGCGGCTGGCGTACGTGCCGGGCGACGTCACGCTCTGGCCCAACCTGACCGGCGGCGAGATCATCGACCTGCTCGGCCGCCTGCGCGGCGGGCTCGACCCGCGCCGCCGCGCGGAGCTGGTCGACGCCTTCGAGCTCGACCCGGCGAAGAAGGGCCGCGCCTACTCCAAGGGCAACCGGCAGAAGGTCGCTCTCGTCGCGGCGCTCTCCTCCGAGGTGGACCTGCTCATCCTCGACGAGCCCACGTCGGGCCTGGACCCGCTGATGGAGTCCGTCTTCCAGGAGCAGGTGGCCGGGGCGCGTGAGCGCGGCGCGACAGTGCTGCTGTCGAGCCACATCCTGGCCGAGGTGGAGACGTTGTGCGACCGGGTGACGATCATCAGGTCCGGGCGGGCCGTGGAGAGCGGCACGCTGGCCGACCTGCGCCACCTGTCCCGCACATCGGTCTCGGCCGAGTTGGCCGCACCGCCCGGCGACGGCCTGGCGCACCTGCGCGGCGTGCACGACCTGCGCGTCGAGGACACGCGCCTGCGCTGCCAGGTGGACGCCGACGGCCTCGACGGGCTGCTCACCACGCTGGCCGGACTCGGCGTACGCGGCCTGACCAGCCGCCCGCCCACCCTGGAAGAGCTGTTCCTGCGCCACTACGAGGGGGCCGCGCGATGACCGGCACCGGCGCGCTGATCCGGCTGATCCTGCGCCGCGACCGGCTGATCCTGCCGGTCTGGATCGTGGTGACCGTGCTCGTCCCGTACGGCGTCGCCTCCGGGGCCGCCTCCCTCTACACCACGCCGGAGTCATTGCTGAAGTACGCCGAGGAGGCCATGGCCAACACCGCGCAGGTCGCCATGCGCGGCGTCGTGTACGCCCCCACCCTCGGCGGCGTCACCGCCTGGGGCGCGGGCATGTCGGGAGCCCTCGTCGCGGCCCTGGCCAGCCTGCTCGTCGTCATCAGGCACACCCGTACCGAGGAGGAGACGGGGCGGCGTGAGCTGCTGGGCTCGACCGTGGTGGGGCGGCACGCGGGGCTGGCGGCGACGCTGGTCGTCGTGCTGGGAGCCAACCTGGTGGCGGCCGTGCTGCTGGCGGGGGCGATGACGGCGCTCGGGCTGCCGGTGGCGGGCTCGTTCATGCTGGGCCTGTCCACGGCGGGCGTGGGGGTGGCCATGGGCGCGGTCGCGGCCGTGGCGGCCCAGTGCACCACGGGCAGCGGGGCCGCGAGAGGGCTGGCGTTCGCGGCGCTGGCCGTGTTGTTCCTGGTGCGGGGGGTTGGGGACGCGCGCGGGTCGTGGTTGTCGTGGGCGTCGCCGTTCGGATGGGCGCGGCTGAGCCTGGCCTACACCGGGGATCGGTGGTGGGTGCTGGTGCTGTTCGCCGGGTTCTCCGTGGCGCTGGTGTGGGTGGCGTACCTGTTGGCGGCGCGGCGGGACCTGGCGGCCGGGCTGCTGCCTGACCGGGCCGGGCCGGGGAGTGCCGCCGCGGCGCTGCGCAGCCCGTTCGCGCTGGCCTGGCGTAGTCATCGGGGCCCGCTCCTGGCCTGGACGGCGGGGTGCGCGGCGGTCGGGGCGCTGCTCGGCAGCGCGGTCGACGGGGCCCAGCAGCAGATCTCCGGGCTGTTCTCGGGGGCGGACGCGTTGTTCACGTTCAGCCTGCTGGTGCTCAGCCAGGCCGTCTCCGGCTACGCGATCTCGGCGGCGCTGCGTCCCAGGGCGGAGGAGCGTGACGGGCTCGCCGAGCTGCTCCTGGCCGCCGCTCCCGCCCGCGTCCGGTGGGCGATGGCGCACCTCGCCTTCGCCGTGGCCGGGCCCGCGCTGATGCTCGCCGTCACGGGGGTCGCGATGGGGCTCACGTACGGGGCCGCCGTCGGCGACGTCGGCGGCGAGCTGCCCGCCCTGCTGGGCACCGCGCTGCTCTGGCTGCCCGCCGTGTGGGTCATGGCGGCCCTGGCCACCGCCCTGCTGGGGCTGCTGCCCCGGGTCTCGGCGGCCGTCGCGTGGGGGCTGCTGGGGGTGTTCCTGCTGGTGGAGCTGGCGTTCGAGTTCGGGCAGGTGAACGAGGGGGTGCTCGGCCTGTCGCCGTTCTCGCACATTCCCAGGACGCTGCTCGGCGCGCCGCTCGACCTTGTGCAGCTCGTCGCCCTCCTGGCGCTCGCGCTCGCGCTGGCGGGGGCCGGGATGATGGGCCTGCGCCGCCGCGACATCACCGCCTGAAAGCCTCAACCTGCCCGAAACCACAAAAAGGCCTCCGGGCGTTCCGGGGGCCTTCTGTGTGGATTTCTAGCGTGGAGCGATCCAGGTGGCGCTCGCGGCGGCCACCAGGGTGCCGTCCATCTCGTAGATGCCGCTCGTCCCGTACATCTTGCGGCCGTCGCGGCCGGTCGGGCGGGCCACCACCGAGTAACGCCCGCCGGGCGTGACCGGGCCGTTGATCTGCACGACCAGCCGCCCGAGCAGCGCGCTCTCACCGGGACCGAAATGGGCCCAGCCGGTGATGCAGTCGAGCACCGCGCCCACGATCGAGGCGGGCACACCGTCCTCGCCCGACACCGTGAACGGCACCCGCCATCCGGCCGCCACCAGCTCCGAGCCCTCCACGGGACCGGGGAAGATGCGCAGGCCGTCGCCGGGCTCGCGCAGGCCGCAGGCGAAGCACTCGGCGAACGGGTGCGCCGTCAGGCCCGCGAAGCCGGCCTCGGCGCGGGCCGCGTCGTTGAACGGCACGAACCCGGGCCCCTCCAGGTCCTTGGCCACGGGAATGGCCTCGACCAGCAGCTTGTCGCCGTGCGACAGGGACACGGAGTTGGCCACGTGCTCCAGCCGCAGCTCGGTCTCCAGTGGCGTCGGCGCATGCAGCGTGACCTCGACGGCTGATCGACCACCGTTCAGCGCCTCCGCCATGGTGCCCGCGATCCAGCCGCCGTTGGCGACGCCCACGGGACCACGGAAACGCTCGGGAACGGTCAACACGGTCTGCAGGGCAGCCGTCGTCATGCCACACCCTCCTATATCGCCACACAAGGCGAGAAGTCCGGAAATATCATAAAGAGCGGGCCAATTTTACTGGACGCCCGGTTTGCCAAGATGCTGGGGGTCCTGATCGGTCGCTCCGTACCACTCCATAACGCCTCAAGGGGGCCCGAAACTTCCCTGCCCCCCGGGTATTGCGACACTAGGCGTCGCACATCGCTGAGATGTGACTCGGGGGTCAGAAGCAACGAAAATCGGCCTCACTCCGAACTGCGTGTGGGAGTGAGGCCGATCAAGGCGTTGGCAGTACCTTAACGGGGTTTCCGGTCTCCCGCGACCAATACCCCGATTCCGGCGGGCAGGGGTGCGCGTTCTCGCCCAACCTCGGAGAGTCTGGTACCACGCGGCCTATGCTGGCCGCGGCAGAGGAAGTGTCGGCGATCTTGCGGGGTGGGGTTTGTGGGGGAAGCGAGGGTGCGGTTTCCGCCGGGGTCTCTGGTGATCCTGACCGGGTTGCCGGGCGCGGGCAAGACGACGCTGCTGCGCCGCCTGTACGGCATGCACGGCACGGAGACCCTGCCCGTCACGGCGGGGACGGTCGTGGTGATCGACTCCTCGCAGGCCAAACAGCACTGGTACGGCAGGCTCGGCTGGGCCCCCTATCCGGTGCGCCGCGCCGTGGTGTTCGTCACCCACCTGACCCGCATCCGCCGCGCCCTGTCCCTGGGCCACTCGGTCGTCGCCCACAACCGCGGCTGCGCCCCGTACGTGCTGCGTGGTTTCGCCTGGCTGGCCCGCCGACACGGCGCGGGCTTCCATCTCCTCCTGCTGGACGCGCCGCCGGAGGCGGCGGTGGCGGGGCAGCACGCCAGGGGCCGGGTGGTGGCCGCCAGGACGTTCGCGCGGCACCAGCGACGGTGGGACAGCCTCATGACGCGGGTCAAGGACGGCGACCCGGCCCCGGCCATCGGCGCGCTCGTCGTGGACCGCGTGGAGGCCGGCCTGCTGGAGGCCATCGTTTTCGACGAGGCCCACGTCAGTAATTAGCGGTGCCATCGTGTCGATCCGGGCGAGTCGCGTTCGTGTAGATGGTGAGAGGCCACGAAAGGAAAAGCTCATGAAGCAGTACGTGCTCACCATGTTCCAGCCCGACGGCGACCCGCCGGGACCCGAGGTCCTCGGCCCGGTCATGCGCGACCTCCACGCCCTGGAGGAGGAGATGAAGGCCGCCGGGGCGTGGGTCTTCTCCGGCGCCCTGCGGCCGGCCGGCCAGGCCGCCGTGACGCGGCTGCGGGAGGGCGAGGTGCTGACCGTCGACGGCCCCTACACCGAGGGCAAGGAGCACATCGGCGGCTTCACCGTCATCCGGGCGCGGGACATGGACGCCGCGCTGGAGTGGGCCCGCAAGATGGCAAGGGCGGTGGCCCTGCTGCCGATCGAGGTCCGCGAGTTCCAGGGCTGAGCGGAGACCGGAGACCCGGCCGCGAACGGCGGCCGGGCCCCGTCACGCTCAGAGCACCGGCAGGTAGCGGTCGAGCTCGAACTCGGTGACGGTGCGGCGGTAGTCGCGCCACTCGCTGCGCTTGTTGCGCAGGAAGAAGTCGAAGACGTGCTCGCCCAGCGTCTCGGCCACCAGCTCGCTGCGCTCCATGACCTCGATCGCGTCGTTGAGCGAGCCGGGCAGCGGCTGGATGCCCAGGGCGCGGCGCTCGGCGCTGGTCAGCGTCCAGACGTTGTCCTCGGCGGCGGCGGGCAGCTCGTAGCTCTCCTCGATGCCCTTCAGCCCGGCCGCCAGGATCAGCGCGAAGGCCAGGTAGGGGTTGCACGCCGAGTCGAGCGAGCGGAACTCGATGCGCGTCGAGCCGCCCTTGTGCGGCTTGTACATCGGCACCCGGACCAGGGCGGAGCGGTTGTTGTGGCCCCAGCACACGTAGCAGGGGGCCTCGCCGCCCTGCCCGGCGATGGCCTCGGCGCCGCCCCAGAGCCGCTTGTAGGAGTTGACCCACTGATTGGTGATGGCGGTGATCTCGGCGGCGTGCCTGAGCAGCCCGGCGATGAACGAGCGCCCGATCTTGGACAGCCGGTAGTCGGAGCCGGCCTCGTAGAAGGCGTTCCTGTCGCCCTCGAACAGCGACATGTGCGTGTGCATGCCGGAGCCCGGGTGCTCGGTGAACGGCTTGGGCATGAACGAGGCCCAGATGCCCTGCTCCAGCGCGACCTCCTTCATGACCAGGCGGAAGGTCATGATGTTGTCGGCCGTGGTGAGCGCGTCGGCGTAGCGCAGGTCGATCTCCTGCTGGCCGGGCGCGCCCTCGTGGTGGCTGAACTCCACCGAGATGCCCATCGACTCCAGCATCATGATCGCCTGGCGCCGGAAGTCGTGGCCGGAGCTGTGCGGCGTGTGGTCGAAGTAGCCGCCGGAGTCGATCGGCTCGGGCCGCTGGCCCGGCTCGGGACGGTTCTTCAGCAGGAAGAACTCGATCTCCGGGTGGGTGTAGAACGTGAAGCCCATGTCGGCGCACTTGGCGAGGGTGCGCTTGAGGACCCAGCGCGGGTCGGCGTGGGACGGCGAACCGTCGGGCATGAGGATGTCGCAGAAGATGCGCGCCGCGCCCGGGGTCTCGCTGCGCCAGGGCAGGATCTGGAAGGTGGCCGGATCGGGCTTGGCGAGCATGTCGGATTCGTAGACGCGGGCGAAGCCCTCGATGGCCGAGCCGTCGAACCCGATGCCTTCGGCGAAGGCCCCTTCGAGCTCGGCAGGCGCGATCGCCACGGACTTGAGGGTGCCGAGCACGTCCGTGAACCACAGCCGGATGAACCGGATGTCGCGTTCCTCGAGCGTGCGGAGCACGAACTCCTGCTGGCGGTCCACAGCATCCCCTCGTTCGACAGGTAGTACAGGTTATGTACCAGCATGCCGTGTCCGTGTTTCGCACACGTTACGGGGGGTGCCGGTGCGAGCCTCGCTGACAAAGGGCCCGCCCAGACTTACTGTGATCACGCAGTCAGTCTCGGGGGAGGCATTGGTGGCTATCGACCTGCTCAATCACAAGCTCGATCGGGCGTTCGACCACATCGACGCGAGCGGCAACGGCGTCGTCGAGCGTGAGGATCTGCTGGGGCTGGGCGCCCGCATCCTGGTGGGCTTCGGGGAGTCCCCCACCTCGGTCACCGGGGCGAGTCTCGTGGACGGCTTCGACGGCATCTGGGCGACCCTGTCGCAGGCGCTGGAGCGCGACGGCGACTCGGGCCTGGCGCGGCCGGACTTCCGCAGGGGGATGACGGCGGCGTTCGTCAGAGGTGACCTGTACGACCCGGTGTTCAGGCCGGCCACGGTCGCGGTGGCGGAGCTGTGCGACGCCGACGGCGACGGGAAGATCGGGCCGGCCGAGTTCCGGACCATGTTGTGCGCGTTCGGGGTGGCCTACGACGACGTGGACGAGGCGTTCGACCGGCTGGACCGGACGGGGAGAGGCTCGCTCACCGTGGACGAGCTGGTCCTGGCCGCCGCCGACTACTACCGCAGCGAGGACCCCAACGCCGCCGGCAACTGGCTCTACGGGCCCCTGTGAAAAGCCCAGTGAAGAGCACCGTGAAAAGCACCGTGAAGACTCCGGTGGAGAGCCCGGCCGAGAGCCCTGCGAAGAGCCCGGCGAAGAGCCCGGCCAAGAGCGCTGTGAGCGGCGCCGCGACCACGACCGTGCTGGCCACGGTACGCACCGCGCTGCGCTCGGCCCTGACGTCCGTGCTGCCCAGGCCGCGCAGGGGCGCCCCGGCCGCGCTCGCGCTGCTGCCGCTGACCGAGCGGGTGCCCGCGATGGCGGCGCCGTGCCGGATGCACCCCGCCGTGTACGCGATCGAGGCCGCGGTCATCGACTGGGCCAGGAGGACGGGCCTGCGCGCCGATCCCGAGGTGGGCTACCACCGGATGGCCGGCCGGGCGTTCGCCGAGTTCGACGCGGCCGCCGCGGCGCTGTTCGCGCAGTGGCTGACCTGGCTGTTCCACCTCGACGACGAGCTGGACGAGCGGTCGGGCCCGCTGGACATCTTCCACGGCATGCTCAAGGGCGCCGCGCGCCATCCTCTGGAGGCGGCCTTCGCCGACCTGTGGCGGGTGACGAGCGTGCGGATGAGCGACGGGTGGCGGGCCAGGTTCGCGGTCGGGCTGCAGCGTCAGTACGACGCCTGCCGTACCGAGGCGGAGAACCGGGCGGCGGGGCGGATGCCGACGCTGGAGGAGTACCCGGCGCTGCGCAGGGGCACGGTGGGCCCCTACCTGTACGACCTGGTGGAGCCGTGCCTGCGGGTGGAGGTGCCTGTCTGGATGCACGAGTCGGAGCCGTGGCAGCTGCTGGTGAACGCCTGCAGCGACGTCACCGCGTGGTGCAACGACGTGGCCTCGCGGCCGAAGGAGCGCGGCGACGCGCACAACTTCGTCGTCCTGGCGATGCGCCAGCTCGGGCTGAGCGAGCGGGAGGCGACGGCCTGGGTGCTCGACCGCATCGCCGCGCGCTGCCAGGACATGCGCAAGGCCGCCAGGCGGCTGCCGCTGGACGACCTGGAGCCGAAGACGGCCAGGGACGTCAGCAAGGTCGCCTGCGCGTACCTGGCCGCGCCCAGGGCCCACCTGGACTGGCTGCTGGAGTCGAAGCGCTACGCCTGAGCGAGCGTGTCCCCTCAGGCGTAGGTGGCGCTACGCCTGAGCGAGCATGTCCCCGGCGGGGGTGCGGCGGTAGACGACCTGTTTGCCGAGCCGCATCCCCACGGCCAGCCCGCCGCCGCTGAGCACGCCGAGGTGCTGGCTGACCGCGCCCGGCGTGAGCGCCATGCGGGCGGCCAGGGCGGAGGTGGTGGCGGGCTCGGCGAGCGCGAGCAGGATCTGCGCCCGGCTCCTGCCGATCAGCGCGGCGAGCGCGCCAGGCGCGGGCGGCGGGCCCTGCTCCCACAACGTGCCGACGCCCTGCACGGGGTAGACGAGCGTCGACTGGTACGGCGCCGTCATCACGGCCACGGCGGGCCAGTAGAACGCGCTCGGCACGAGCACGAGCCCGTCGCCGTGCAGCCCGCCCGACTCGCACCAGGGCCGGTCGATGAGCAGCCGCTCCCCCGTCCACACCACGGCGGGGCCGAGCCCGGCGAACAACTCGTGGGCGCCGCCCTGGGCGAGCTGGCGCGAGCGGCGCAGGACGTCGCGTTCGAGCAGGGCGTACACGCGGGGCCAGAACTCGGCGAAGCACGCCTCCCAGTACGCCTCCAGCGCGTCGGCGACCCTGGCCACACCCGCCGCGGGGTCGGCCGTGAACCGTTCGATCACGGCCGGGTCCGTGCCCAGCACCATCGCGGCCTCCTGCCCGGCACGGAGAGGGTCGCTGCGCCTGACGCGGTCGAGCTCGGCGGCGAAGTCGGGCATCGGCGTGTCGGGCGGCGGGGTGATGAAGTCGGCCAGGTAGCCGGCCGGCGGCACGAGCGCGAACAGTTCGGCCAGGTCGAGCCCGGCCAGCCGGGATCGTACGGCCTTGAGCCAGGGCAGGTGGATCGACTGCCTGGCGGGCTGCTGGAGGGTGCGCAGGCTGGCCACGAGCTCCCACATCGGCGAGAACGCGAACCGGATGCGCGCCACGTCCTCCGGCCTCATCGCCCAGGTTATGGACATCCTTTTAGTGTGCGCTAAATCGTTCGCGCGGCGAAAGCGGAAATCTCACTCTTTATCGCGTGTCGAGCGCAACGATCGAGAAGCCGTCCTTCCTCAAGTCCAGGCTGGGCGGGCTGCCCCGCCCCTTCTGGGCCCTGTGGGGCGGCACGCTGGTGAACCGTCTGGGCACCATGGTCATGCCCTTCACCGGCGTCTACCTGACCCAGAGCCGCGGCCTGTCCGTCACCGCCGCCGGCCTGGTGATGGGGGTGTTCGGGGCAGGCTCGCTGCTGTCGCAGTTCGTGGCGGGCGTGCTCACGGACCGGATCGGACGGCGGGCCACGCTGTCCGGCGGCATGCTGGCCACGGCCGCGGCCATGCTGGCGCTCGGCTACAGCGCCTCGCTGCCGGCGATCCTGGCCTCGATGTTCGTGCTCGGCCTGGTGATCGACGTCTACCGACCGGCCTCGAACGCCCTGGTCGCCGACCTGGTCTCGCCCGAGGAGCGGCCCAGGGCGTACGGGCTGCTGTTCTGGGGGATCAACCTCGGCTACGCGGTCGGCATGACGGCGGGGGGCTGGCTGGCGGGGCTCGGGTTCGTCTGGTTGTTCTGGATCGACGCGCTGTCGAGCGTGGTCTTCGCCGTGCTGGTGTGGCGGGCGGTGCCCGAGACCAGGCCGGCGGGCAGCCACAAGTCCGGCGGCTTCGGGGTGGTGCTGCGCGACCGCGTGATGGTCGGGTTCACGCTGGTCGCGCTGGGCAACGCGCTCGTCTACTCGCAGACGATGACCATGCTGCCGGTGGCGATGACCCAGGTCGTGAAGCTGTCCCCCGGGGAGTTCGGGCTGGCCATGGCGCTGAACGGGGTGCTGATCGTCATCGTGCAGCCGCTGGTTTCGGAGTGGCTGGGGCGCAGGGACCCGGCCCGTACGTTCGCGCTGGGGCTGGCCGTCATGGGGGCCGGGTTCGCGATGACGGCGTTCGTCACCAGCACGCTCGGCCTGGCGGTGACGATCGCGGTGTGGACGGCGGGTGAGATCGTCACGGCGGGCATCCCGGGCGCGGTCGTGGCCGCGCTGGCGCCGGCCGAGCTGCGGGGGCGGTACGCGGGGCTGTTCGGGTTCGCGTGGTCGTTGTCGGCGGTGCTGGCGCCGCTGCTCGGCGGGCCGCTGCTGGAGCTGGGGGCGGGAGTGCTCTGGTTCACGATCGGCGGGGTCGGGGTGGCCTCTGCCGCCGGGATGTTGCTGCTCGGGCCGGCGATCAGACGCCGCTGACCGCCGCCGGCCTGTTCCTGGCGGAGGCGGACCGGGTCGCGGGGATCACCGACCCCGCGCACGGGCTGCCGGCGACGCTGGACACGCTGCGCGAGGGGCTGGCGGTGACGGGCGTGGCGGTCGGGCTGCGGCTGGTTTCCCCTGTGAAATTTCGCCATATACCCGAACTCGATCTCCCTCTACAGTTACGCCTGACATGTTGACCTTCACCGCTCTGGGACCGTTCCAGGCCTGGGCCGGCGGCACCCTCCTCGACCTCGGCGGCCAGCGGCAACGGGCGGTGCTCGCGCGCCTGCTCGT
Organism: Nonomuraea insulae; assembly: GCF_042656245.1. Taxonomy (NCBI): domain Bacteria; kingdom Bacillati; phylum Actinomycetota; class Actinomycetes; order Streptosporangiales; family Streptosporangiaceae; genus Nonomuraea; species Nonomuraea insulae. The sequence continues at coordinate 43,578 of NZ_JBHSPA010000026.1, read as the reverse complement.
CGCCGGCGGCCGCGCCGTGCCCGTGGGCACGCTCATCGACGAACTGTGGCCGGGCGGCCCGCCGGCGCAGGCCCTGTCCACGATCCAGGGCTACGTCTCCCGGCTGCGCCGCGCGCTCGAACCCTCCCGCGCGCCCCGCGAGGAGGCCGGGGTGCTGGTGTCCGCGCCGCCTGGATACGCCCTGCGGGCCCGTACCGAGCAGGTGGACGCCTGGCACTTCGAGGGCCTGGTGAAGACGGAGGGCTCGCCCGCGCGGGTGTGGGCCGCCATGGAGAGCGCGCTGGGGTTGTGGCGGGGGCCCGCGCTGGCCGAGTTCGGGGAGCTGAGCTGGGCCGCGACCGAGGCGGGGCGGCTGGAGGAGCTGCGGCTGATCGCGGTCGAGCGGCGGGCGGGGGCCGGGCTGGCGCTGGGCAGGGAGACGTCGCTGGCGGCGGACCTGGAGGCGCACGCGTCGGCGTACCCGCTGCGGGAGGAGGCGTGGCGGCTGCTGGCCGTCGCGCTCTACCGGACGGGGCGCCAGGGAGACGCGCTGGCGGCGCTGCGCAGGGCGCGCGCCGTGTGGCGGGAGGAGCTGGGCCTGGACCTGTCGGCCGGGCTGCGGCGCCTGGAGGCCGACATGCTGGCCCAGCGCCTGGAGGAGCGCCCCGTGGCGGTCTCCGGGGAGCTGCGGGTGCTGGTGGCCGACGACCAGGCGCTTGTTCGGGCGGGGCTGCGGGCCATGCTGGAGAGCGAGCCCGGGGTGGCGCTGGCGGGCGAGGCCGCCGACGGCGAGCAGGCGATCGCGGGCGTCCGCGACACGAGGCCCGACGTGGTGCTGCTCGACATCCAGATGCCGCACCTGGACGGCCTGGCCGCCGCCCGCAGGATCCTTGCCGGGGAACGACCGCCGAAGGTCGTGATGATGACCACGTTCGGCAGCGACGAGAACCTGTACGCGGCGCTGCGGGCCGGGGTGAGCGGGTTCGTGCTGAAGACGTCGGCGCCCGAGCAGTTCGTGGCCGCGATCAGGGCGGCGGCGGCCGGTGACGCGCTCATCGACCCGGCGGTCACCACGCGGCTGATCTCGGCGTTCGCCGGGCGCGCCGACCCGGCCTCTCCCCCGGCGCTGGCCGGGCTCTCCGACGACCGTCTCGACGTGCTCAAGCTCGTCGCCAGGGGGCTGAGCGACCGGCAGATCGGGCAGAGGTTGTCGTTGCCGGAGGAGGAGGTGAGTCTCGTGGTCAAGTCGTTGCTGGAGCATCTGGGGTTGTTCGACCGGGCGCAGCTCGTGATGGCGGCGTACGAGACGGGGTTGGTCACTCCGGGAGCGAAATAAATCACTTTTCGTCGCTTTGACGATAAAAATCCCGCCGTACTAGGCTGGTCGCGTGGCCCAACTGCGCATTGCCCTGGCACAGACGAACCCCATTGTCGGCGACCTGAGCGCCAACGCGGACCAGCTGGTCGCGTGGACCCGCGACGCCGCCGACCGCGACGCCCACCTCATCGTCTTCACCGAGATGTTCCTCACCGGCTACCCGGTGGAGGACCTGGTGCTGCGCACGTCCTTCGTGGACGCCAGCATCAGGACGCTGGAGGAGGTGGCGCGCAGGCTGGAGCGGGAGGGCCTCGGCGACCTGCCGGTGGTCGTCGGCTACGTGGACCGCGCCGGACTGGCGCCCCGGGTGGGGCAGCCGAAGGGCGCGCCGCTGGACGCCGCCGCGCTGCTCCACAAGGGCGAGGTGGTCATCCGCACGGCCAAGCACCACCTGCCGAACTACGGGGTGTTCGACGAATACCGCTATTTCGTGCGCGGCGACCGGCTTCCCGTCTTCCGGCTGCACGGGGTCGACGTGGCCATCGCGGTGTGCGAGGACCTCTGGCAGGAGGGCGGCCCCGTGTCCGTCGTGGGGCAGGCGGGGGCCGGACTGCTGGTGGTGCCGAACGCCTCGCCGTACGAGAAGGAGAAGGACGACGTACGGCTGGAGCTGTGCGCGCGGCGGGCCAGGGAGGCCGGGTGCGCGCTCGTGTACGTCAACCAGGTCGGCGGGCAGGACGAACTCGTCTTCGACGGCGACTCGATCGTGGTGAACGGTGAGGGCGAGCCGGTGGCGCGGGCGGGGCAGTTCAAGGAGGAGCTCCTGGTCGTGGACCTGGACCTGCCCGTCTCGGAGGCCCCGGCAGGCACCTTCCCGTACGACGCGGGCGACGGCTCCACCATCACCGTCGAGCGCCTGGTGTTGTCGTCCGAGCCGGTCGAGCCCTATCCGGCCGTCGCCGCCAGGGTCGCCGAGCGGCTGGACCCGCACGCCGAGGTCTACTCGGCGCTGGTGCTCGCGGTGCGCGACTACGTGGCCAAGAACGGCTTCCAGTCCGTCATCCTGGGCCTTTCCGGCGGGATCGACTCGGCGCTGACCGCCACGATCGCCTCCGACGCCATCGGCCCCTCGCGGGTCAACGTGGCCCTCATGCCCTCCCGCTACTCCTCCGAGCACTCGCTGGCCGACGCCGAGGACCTGGTGGCCAGGCAGGGGGTCACCTCGCAGGTGGTGCCGATCGCGGAGATCGTCAACGCCTACGAGAAGGAGATCGACCTGTCCGGCCTGGCCTCCGAGAACCTCCAGGCCCGCGTGCGCGGCATGATCCTCATGGGCCTGTCCAACGAACACGGCCACCTAGTGCTGACCACCGGGAACAAGAGCGAGCTCGCGACCGGCTACTCCACCCTGTACGGCGACTCGGCCGGCGGCTTCGCGCCCATCAAGGATGTGCCGAAGACGATGGTGTGGGAGCTGGCCAGGTGGCGCAACGGCCACTCCGGGTCCGGGTTCCTGCTGGAGGCCGAGCGGCCGATCCCGGAGAACTCCATCACCAAGGAGCCGAGCGCCGAACTGCGGCCCGACCAGCGCGACACCGACTCGCTGCCTCCGTACGAGGTGCTGGACCGGCTGCTGGACGACTACGTGGAGAAGGACATGGGGTCGCAGGAGCTCATCGCGGCCGGGCATGATCCGGCGCTGGTGACGCGGGTGATCCGGCTGGTGGACCTGGCCGAGTACAAGCGCAGGCAGTATCCGCCCGGCCCCAAGATCACCCCGAAGAACTTCGGGCGCGACCGGCGCCTGCCCATCACCAACCGCTGGCGGGAGACCACCGGCTGAGCTCTTTACGGCCAGGGCTCTTTACGGTCAGAGCTCTTTACGGCCAGGACCCTTTGCGATCAGGACCCTTTGCGGTCAGGCTCTTTGCGGTCAGAACCCTTTGCGATCAGGGCTCTTTGCGTCAGGGCTCTTTGCGTCAGGGCTGGGCGGCCGTGAAAGCGAGCGAGGCGATCGCCAGCGCGAGGAAGACGCCCGGGTAGACCATGTTGTGGAACACCCGGGCGCGGATGTGCACGATGACCGCGCCCAGGAAGAACACGACCAGTCCTGCCGCCGCCGCCAGTCCGATGAACCGCACGCCCAGGAGGCCGAGGAACAGCCCGGCGACTCCGGCGGCCTTCAACGCGCCCAGCAACGGCACCCAGGACGGCGCGATGCCCAGTTCGCCCGAGTTCGCCAGGACGAACCTGGCCCGGGCGAAGTCGGCGATGGCGGCCCCGAGATTGGCCACGATCGTGATGACGATGACGTACATCCTGGTTCGACCCCTTTAGTCGGCTTCTGGGGAAAGCCTCGCCGAGTGCCGTCTTGGTCGTCCAATACCTGCATCTATAACCTGATGGAATGGATGTGGACACCCGGTTGCTGCGCTACTTCGCCGCCGTGGCCGAGGAGGGCAGCCTGACCCGCGCCGCCCAGCGCCTCTACGTGTCCCAGCCGGCCCTGACCAAGCAGATCAAGCAGCTTGAGGGCCTGCTCGGGGTGGCGCTGTTCACACGGTCGCGGGCGGGGATGGCCCTCACCGAGCCGGGCCGGGCACTGGCCGAGCGCGTACCCGGCCTGCTGACCGCCTGGGACGGGGCACTGCGCGAGACCAGGCGCGCGGCCGGGCGGGCGGCCCGGGTGCTGCGGGTCGGCTTCCTGGCCAGCGCCGCCAACGAGGCGACGCAGGACATCGTCACGGAGTTCGCCCGGCGGCGGCCGGGGTGGCGGGCCGACATGCGCCAGGCGTCCTGGTCGAACCCGACCGCCGGTCTGGCCGGCGGCGACGTCGAGGTCGCCCTGCTGCGCCTGCCCTTCCCCGGCCAGGACGCGCTGCGGGTGGAGGTGCTGTTCACCGAGCCCCGCTGGATCGCGCTGCCCTCCTCGCACCCGTTCGCCGCGCGGGACCTGATCCCGTTCCGCGACCTGTGGGACGAGCCGTTCGTCGCGGCCCCGGCCGAGACGGGCTCGTGGCGGGACTTCTGGGTGGGCGCCGACGAGCGCGACGGCCGCCCGGTCCGCATCGGCGCCGTGGCGGACCAGCCCGACGAATGGCTCAGCGCGATCGCCAACGGGTACGGCATCGCCCTGGCGCCCGAGTCGGCGGCCCGCTTCTACGCGCGGCCGGGCATCACGTACCGGCGGGTCAGCGGCGTCACGCCCACTCAGGTCGGGGTCGCCTGGGCGCCCGCCGACGATACCAACCCGATCGTCCAGGACTTCGTCCGCTGCTGCCTCGAACACCGCCCCTGAAGCTTGCCGGCCGCTGCTGCCTCGGGCACCGGCCCTGAAGCTTGCCGGCCGCTGCGCCGTGGGGGGCACCGGCCCTGAAGCTTGCCAGCCGCTGCTGCCTGAGGCGCAGATCCTCAAGTTTTGCCGGTCGCTGCCGCCTCAGGCGCAGATCCTCAAGTTTTGCCGGTCGCTGCCGCCTCAGGCGCAGGTCCTGAAGTTTGTCGGTCGCTTCTGGCACAGTTGCCGCGTGGCTCAACCCCTGAAAGAAATGATCAACGTCGACTCCGTGTCGGTGCTGGCCGACGGGCTGGCCGCCGCCTGGGCGCCCTTCCCCCGCGCCCGCTTCGTCGCCCAGGCGCTGGCCGGGCTCGACGGGCTCGAACTCAAGGCCCGCGTCGCCCACGTCGCCGCGGCCCTGCACGACGCGCTGCCGATGCCGTATCCGCAGGCGGCCGGGCTTGTGCGCGAGTGCGCCTCGCGGGTGACACTGGACATGTGGAGCGGCTGGCCGGCCACCGAACACACCGCCACCCGGGGGCTCGACCATTTGGCCGACGCGATGGACACGCTGGCGGTGCTGACTCCGTACGCGACGGGCGAGTTCGCCGTACGCCCCTATCTGGAGCGTCACCGCGACGACGCATTCAAGATCATGTACGGCTGGACGGAGTCCCCCGACGAGCACCTGCGCCGCCTGGCCTCGGAGGGTTCGCGCCCGCGGCTGCCGTGGGCCGGGCGGGTCGGCTGGCTGATGACGCCAGGCCCGACGCTCCCCCTGCTCGACCGGCTGCGCGACGACCCGAGCGAATATGTCCGCCGCTCGGTCGCCAACCACGTCAACGACCTGGCCAAAGACCATCCCGCGACGGCCCTCGACCTGCTGGCGCGCTGGCGGTCCGACGGCGGCTCACACGTGGAGAAGGTGCTCCGGCACGCGATCCGCGGCCTGCTCAGGGCCGGCCATCCTGAGGCGCTGGCCCTGCTGGGCGCCACCCCGGGCAGCGGCACGGCCGACGCGCTGACCTTGGAGTCCGAGACCGTCGCCGTGGGCGGAAAGCTGACCTTCACGGTGACCGTCACGGCGGGGGCGGCGGGGCCCGTACTGCTGAAATACGCGGTGCGGCGGGCGGGCTCGCGTCGCGTCTTCCACCTGGGGCAGCGAGACGCGGTCGGGTCCGGGGAGACGTTCACCGTACGCAAGAGCCATTCGTTCCGGCCGGTCACGACCCGCGACGAGCCGCCTGGTGCGAGGGAGCTCGATGTGATCGTCAACGGGCGGGTGGCGGCGACCATCCCGTTCACTCTGGTGCTCGGGCGCGACGACGACCAGTCCGACAGCGGGGTTCGCACAGACAGCCAGCTTGCAACCGGCACCCAAGGCACTTCCGCACACGACGGCCGGGCCAGACACACCACTCCAGTGGACGACGGCGTGGCAGGAATCGGCACCCACCTAGGGACCAGCCAGTCCTATGACCGTACTGACGCAGGTGACGACAAGACCCGAGACGCCGCTCGCGCAGGCGACAACAAGACCCCAGACACCGCTCGCGCAGGTGGCGGCAGGACCCGAGACGGCGCTCGCGCAGGTGACGGCAAGACCCCAGACGGCGCTCGCGCGGAGGAGGGGCTGCTCCGGTGACGCGAGACGTCGACCTGCTCCGAATCGAACTCGGCGTCATCTGGCGGCTCGACGAGCGTGGCCGCCTGCCCGGCCCTGAGGACATGGTGTTCGGCGTGGCGGCAGACGGCATCGTCGCCGCCGTGTCGGCCGGAGTGCCCGACCCACTCGCCGATCGCCTCCTCGACCTCGCCGCCCGGGGCAAGCCCTCTCCCTTCGGCACGCCCCCGGACGTACTGGAAGACTGCCGCGCACTCCTGGGCGGTGACTCGGTCTCGGTGTCAGGCGGGCCGAGCTACGCGGTGAACCCGCCCGTCCGGTACGACGTCCCGGTTGAGGTCCTCAGGTCGGACGATCCCGCGCATGTCCGGCGCGTACGCCCCTTGCGGCCCGACAACTGGGAGCCCGGGGAGTGGGACGAGCTGTGCGACGGCGGCGAAGGAGCGCCATGGGCGATGATCGTGGAACACGGCCAAACGACCAGGCACGCGGAACCAGCCACGCACCGGGAAACAGCCAGACAGAGGGAACCGGCCAGGCACGAACAGGCACCCGAGGGCGGGCACGGGGAACCAGCCACGCACGGGGAACCAGCCAGACAGGGGGAACCGGCCAGGTACGGGGAACCGGCCAGGCACGAGCAGGCACCCGAGGGCGGGCACATAGCCGGACACGAACAGGCGGCCCGGGTCAGCGGCTTGGCCGGAGGCAGGCAGGTGGTGGCCATCTGCCACAGCGCCCGCAACACCCCGGCCGGAGCCGAGGCGGGCACCTGGACCTCTCCTGCGTACCGGGGCCGCGGATACGCCGCCATCACCACGGCCGCCTGGGCAGAGCTGCTGCCCGGGATCCAGCTGTTCTACAGCACGAGCGCGGACAACCACTCCTCCCAGCGGGTGGCCGCACGGCTGGGGTTGCGAGGCATCGGCTGGCTATGGAAACTCACCGTCTAACTGAGGAGCCGCACCCTGACCAGAGAACCGAACCCTAACTGAGGAGCCGCACCGCTTGTCGCCCCGCTGCAGACCTGGCTCCGCAGCGGGGCAGCCCCACCCGGGAGAAGGCCCATCCGGGACAAGGCCCTCACGGGTGAGGCTGCCCCGCCGGGCCAGCGTCACGGGCGGATGACGAAGGGGCGGTGGACTGGGATGCTTGGGCGCCGTTCGGTGAGCACCACGCCTCTCAGCACCACGCCCATGAGTAGCCATGAGCGCCGTGCCCGTCAGCACCACGGCCGTCAGCGCCACGCCCATGAGCACCCATGAGCACCTATGAGCACCTATGAGCGCCGTGCCCCTCAACACCACGCCCCTCAGCGGTTGGCGAGGGTCATAGTGTCGTGCCGATCAGGAGGCGTCCGTGTGGAGGGCTTCCAGTTCCCACTGGTCGCGCGGTTGGGTGTGCAGGCGCCAGTAGTGGTCGGCTATGTCGTCCGGGTCGAAGGCGGTGCCCGGCGCGACGGGTCCCGCCACGGTGACGCTGGCCGCGTGGACGCCGGACGGCCCGTATTCCTCGTCCAGCATCGCCACCAGCGTCCGCACGCCGGCCTTGCCCAGTGACAGGCTGACGTACTGGGCCTTGGGCTCGGGCATGCCGCCGGTGACGATGAACGTGCCGCCGCCGCGCCGGGCCATCGCGGGCGCCACGTGGGCGGCGGCGATGAGGGCGCCCACCACGTTGACGGCCCAGGCGTCGAGTTGCGCCCGTACGTTCGCCTCCCCTGGCGAGTCCGGGCGGATGATCGCGGCGTTGTACACCACGGCGTCCGGCGTCCCGAACTCGCCCGCCGCCGCGTCCAGCGCCGCGCGCAGTTCGTCCTCGTCGGCGCAGTCGGCCCGGTACGTGCGCACCCCCTCCAGGCCGAGGTCGTCGCCGGTACGCGAGACGAGGCCCACCGCCAGGCCCTCCTTCGCGAACCGGCGGGCGACGGACCGCCCGATCCCCGGCCCCGCCCCGATGATCACAGCTCCCGGCATCGATCCGCTCCTTCACGTTGTTGCGACTGACAGTCCGGACGTTAAGGCGTCACATCGATGTGAAGGTCAAGGGAACGCATGAGGATCGGTGACCTGGCGCGGGAATCAGGCGTGAGCAGGCGCTTGCTCCGCTACTACGAGGAGCAGGGCCTGCTGCGGCCCCGCCGGCTGCCCAACGGCTACCGTGAGTACGCCGACGCGGACGTGGCCGCCGTGCGCCACATCCGTACGATGCTCGCCGCCGGCCTCCCCACGACCGTCATCGGACGGCTGCTGCACTGCGTCCACGACGACGGCGAGCGGATGGTGCCCACGGCCTGCCCCGGCATGGTCACCAACCTGCGCAGGGAGCACCGCCGCATCACGGAGACCATCGAACGGCTCCAGACCTCCCAGCAGGCCCTCGACACCATGCTCACCACGGTGCTCACCACCGGCCTGGACCAGCGCTGACGCCTGACCCCACACCGCCACCGCCACCGCCACCGCCGACGCCACCGCCGACGCCACCGCCGACGCCGAGACGCCGAGACGCCGAGACGCCGAGACGCCGACGACGCCAACGAGGCCAAGCGCCTCAAACGTCACGCAAGGCCAAGAGCCTCAGACATCCCACCGGGAGGCCGGGATCCGGCCGGACGGGAGCGATCTGGCGGCGGTTCACCATGCCAGGAACGTGTTGTGGAGCGTGCGGGGGAACGCGGCGTTCCTGGCGGCGCAGGGGCGGGGTGAGGCGGAGGTGGGCGCGTACCTGTCCCGGTGGGCGCGTACCTGTCCCGGTGGGCGCTCCACGGCGACGGTGAGATCGCGTCTGCGCTGGGGCTGCTCAAGCCGTCGGCGATGGGACCGTACATCTTCGGATATTTCCATGGATGGGAGCTGCTGCGCCCCTGGGCGGACGGCCCCGGGCGGGTGCGGCGGCTGCTCACCGAGCAGCTACTGCCCGCCGACATCACCCTCCAGCGCGCGCCGCGCGATCAGCTGCTCGATGCCGTCGAGCAGCAGGTCGAGGCCGAAGCGGAAGTCGTCGTCGTCCACCCAGCCCGCGGCGCCGCGCAGGGCGCCGGAGCGCACGGCGGCCGACAGCGCCGGGTAGGTCTCGGGGTCGAGCACACCGGCCAGCACCTCGCCGTAGTCGGCCGCCCCCTCGATCCCGCTCTCGCCCAGCTCGGGGAACCCCGTGGCCGCCGCGTGCGTGAGGGCCGCGTCGGTCAGCACGTAGCCGGCCAGGGCGCTGGCCACGTTGATCTTCTCGCCATCCTCAAGGCCGGTGCCGGCGAGCACCGCCAGCGCCCGGTCCAGCCAGAGCAGCCGCCGTGGGCCCAGGGGCGGGGCGAACCGGGTGATCGACAGCAGCCAGGAGTGCTCCAGCACGAGGTCCCGCTGGGCCTTGGTCCACAGGGCGAGGTAGTCGCGCCAGTGCATGCCCTCCGGCTCGGGCGGCGCCGGGGCCACGCTGTCGGCCATGGAGGTGAGCAGGTCCTCCTTGCTGCCCACGTACCGGTACAGCGCCGTCGCCGCCACCCCCACCCGCGAGGCCACGCCGGCCATCGAGACCCCGGCCAGCCCGTCGGCGTCGGCGATCTCGATGGCGGCGGCGGTGATCGTGGCCAGATCCAGCCGGGGCCGCGGCCCCCTTCGCGGCACCGGTTCACGACCCCACATCCGGCGCAGCATGGGGGGCAGGTCCGGCTCCATCTCTTGACTCACTCCTAGGATTCTGCATTACCTTAAAACTATGAACGTCATACACAGTAGGGCATTCACAGATGCCATTCTCGCCCGGGGGCTCACCAAGTCCTTCGGCGACACGCGGGTGCTGGCCGGGATCGACCTGACCGTGCCCACGGGGTCGCTGGTGGCGCTGCTCGGGCCCAACGGGTCGGGGAAGACGACGGCCGTACGCATCCTGACCACGCTGCTCGCGCCGGACGGCGGCACCGCGACGGTGGGCGGTCACGACGTGCGGCGGGAGGGCGTGGCGGTGCGCCGCGCCATCGGGCTGACCTCGCAGCAGGCCACCGTGGACGATCTGCTGACCGGGCGGGAGAACCTGGAGTTGTTCGCCGGGCTCTGCCATCTGGGCTCACGCCGGGCCAGGCAGCGGGCCGGGGAGCTCCTTGAGCGCTTCTCCCTCGCCGACGCCGCGGGCCGCCGGGCCGGCACATACTCCGGGGGCATGCGCCGGCGCCTGGACCTGGCGGCGAGCATGGTGTCGGCGCCGCCGATCCTGTTCCTCGACGAGCCCACGACCGGGCTCGATCCGCGCAGCCGTGCCGAGTTGTGGTCGGTGATCCGCGAGTTGCTCGGCTCCGGCACCACCATCCTGCTCACCACGCAGTATCTGGAGGAGGCCGACCACCTCGCCGACCGCGTCGTGGTGATCAACGGCGGGCGCGTCGTGGCCGACGACTCCCCCGCCGCGCTGAAACGCCAGGTCGGCGCCGAACGTCTGGCACTGCGGCCGGTCCGGGCCGCCGACCTGCCCCGGGCGGGGGCGCTGCTGGCCGGAGCCCACCTCGACGCCGAGGCCGGGGAGGTCACGCTGGCCGTACAGGATCCCGACCACCTGCGGCGCACGCTGGAGTCGCTGCACGCGGCCGGCATCCCCGTCGAGCACGTCGAGCTGCGCACCCCGACCCTGGACGACGTCTTCTTCGAGCTCACGGCGGCCGCGGCATGAGCGTCCCGCTCACCGCGGCCGGCGACCTGCGCCGCCTGGTCGTCCGCGACCTGCGCCGCGAGCTGCGCGTCCTGGACGGCCTGATCGTGAACACGGCCCTGCCCGTGATGATCATGATCCTCTTCGTGTACGTGTTCGGCGGCGCGATCACGACCGGCTCCAGCGGGCTCGACTACATCGACTTCGTGGTGCCCGCCGTGCTGCTCATGTCCGGCGGGTACGGCGCCGCGCTCACCGCCGTGACCATCTCCGACGACATGACCGGCGGCATGATCGACCGCTTCCGCACCCTGCCCATCAGCGGCTGGGTGGTCCCCGCCGGGCACGTCGTGGCCTCGGTGATCCGCAACGTGGTCTCGTGCGCGATCGCGCTGGCCGCCGCGCTCCTGCTCGGCTTCCGCCCGGACGCCACGCTCGCCGACTGGGCGCTGGTGCTGGCCCTGGTGGCCGGGTACGTGCTGGCGATGTCCGTGCTGGCGGCGGTCTGGGGGCTGCTGGTCAGGTCCTCGCAGGCGGCGGGGGCGTTCAGCTTCGTGGTGCTCTTCCTGCCGTACGTGTCGGACGGCATCGTGCCGGCCGAGACCATGCCGGGCGTGCTGCGCGACTTCGCCTACAACCAGCCGTCCACGCCGATCATCGAGACGATGCGGGCCCTGCTGCTCGACCTGCCCATGGGCTCGTCCGGGGCGGTGGCGGCGGCGTGGCTCGCGGGCACGGTCGTGCTCGGCCTCCCGGTCGCGGCCCTGCTGTTCCGCCGCAGGACCGCTTCAGGCGGCTAACAGGAGGGTCAGGCCGCCGACCGTGTAGCAGATCATCAGCACGAACAGCGGGATCTGGCCCGCGACCGCGCGGGCGGGCGGCAGCAGGCGGACCGAACGGTCGTGGGCGGCCACCACGCCCGCGACGTGCCCGATCACGATGGCCAGCACCTGCACGGTGGCGATCACGGCCGGGGCGACGGCGTTCTGGTCCGCCTTGACGTCCAGGCCCAGCGCCAGGGCGATCGTGTACCGGCCCTCGATGGCCAGCAGCGAGAAGTAGTGCGCGACCAGGTAACCGACGGCGATCGGCAGCAGGGAGTGGGCGAAGCGGGCGGCCAGCCCTCTCGTGCCGCCGATCAGGCCGGCCATGCCGATGCAGGCGGTGTACAGGGCGGCCACGCCGGCCATGGCCGCCAGCAGGCCCAGCGTGCCCAGCCCGGTGCGGCCGAGCGGGCCGGACTGCAGGGCGTCCACCCAGGCCGGGGCCGAGGAGAAGCCGTCGTAGCCGGTACCGCCGAGCAGCACGCAGACCGTGGCCACCAGGCCGGGGGCCGGTTCGATGGCGTCGAGGCCGTCGAACGGGTTCCGCAGCACGCGCCTGCCGTCCGCCCGCCTGCCGAGCGGAGACAGGTGGCCGATCAGGGTCGAGTACACCTCGAACGGGTCGGCCCGCTCCAGCCAGGCGTGGCCGTGGACGAGGGTGCCGGCGAGCTGCGCGGCGGCGTACAGGGAGAGGAAGATCAGCAGGGTCGGCGGCGTGGCGGGGTCGGGGGCGACCAGCTCCATCCAGGTGAACGCGAGCAGGCCCGCGGCGGCCGGCCAATACCCGAGCCGCCCCGGGTACGGGCGGCGCGGCCTGTCCGGCAGCAGCCGGAACGGGTTCAGCGACCGCCACACCGGCCCGAACAACAACGACGCCGGGACCAGGCCCACCCAGAAGAGCACATACACCAGGTACGGGCCCGCGTTCCCCTCTGCTGGGCCGATCGCCAGCCAGCCGATCGTGTAGGCGGCGGCCAGGAGGGCCAGGATGCGGGCGGGGCGGGGCGGCAGGCGTACCGCGATCAGGCGGCCCGCCCGGTCGCCGCGGAAACGTGAGTCGGCCCAGAGGAGGCCGAGGGCCAGGAACGAGACGACCAGGGCGGCGAAGGCGCCGGCGTAGGCGTAGAAGAGCGGGATCGGCAGATCCGACCGCGCCCCGACGCCATGCGCGAGCACTCCCGCCGTCCCCGGGCCGCTCACGTGCGCGAGCATGCCTGTCGCGCTCGAAGCGGTCACGTCGGTGAGGGCGTCCGTCGCTCCCGAAGCGCTCATAGGATGCTCGCCGTCATCGGACCGCCAGCTGGGTCAGGACGAGTTTGCTCCCGTGCGTCTCCACCTCGAACACCCCGGTCAGGTCCGCCGTGAACCGCAGGGTCGCGGGCACCCCCGGCCGGAGTTCGGCCGTGAGGTCGTATCCGTGGACGTGCACCTCGTCCGCCGCATCGCTGGTGACGGTGATGGTGACCGGCCGGCCCTTGCCCACCTCCAGCCACCCGGGGGGCGGGCTGACCCGGCCGCCCGCGATCGTGATCTCCGCGTTCGCCCGCCCGCTCGGCGCCCCCGTCGCCACCTGATGGCTGTTCCCCGGATTCCGATGGGTCTCCGACAACGGCCCGCACCCGGTCAGCAGCACACACGCCAGCACCACGCACGAACCACGCCGGCGCGGGCACCCTCTCACGCGGGGACCTCGGCCTCGGCGGTCCGCTCCACCTCGGCCCGCCCGCGTCTGGGCGCCAGCACCACGACCGCGCACAACACCCAGAACCCGGTCACCACCCCCCGAATCCATCCCGGCCCCAGTGGGATGACCGGAATCAGGTACACCAGCCGATCGAACGCGTCCACGCAGGCCAGCGCCCCCACCACGATCGTGAACCAGCCGAACACCGGCCGCCCGGCCCGCAGTGCCCACCCGAGGCACAACCACCACGCCCCCATGAGCAGCAGCGCCACCCCGGTCTGCATGGCACTGCTCGCGACCGCCGCCACGACGTCGAGCACCAGCCCGAGCGCCCCCGCCACCGTCCCGGCCACGATCAGCCGATGCCCGCCGCCGGCCCGCAGGCCGCCGTGTCGGCGGGCGTATCGGCGGGACCGCCACCAGAACAGGCCCGCCAGCAGCCCCAGCACCAACGACCCGCCCAGCGCGAGCTGAGCCTCCACCTTCGCCGGCCCCGACGCCCCGAACCAGTCGCACCCGGCGGGCAGCCGGGCCTCGGAGGCGCTGAAGTCGGCGCACAGATACAGCTTGGTGAGCTTGACCGGCTCGGCCAGCACGCGGCTGGCGCCGCCGGACAACGCGGGCGCCGCCGCCGCGCAGACCGGCAGCACGACGGGCGTGGACGCCCCCGTGTCCCCCTGCCAGCAGTTGCCCGTGCCCTGCCCGTCCCACCACACGTCCAGCCCGTTCGGCCGCCGCTCCCCCGACGGACCCACGCCGAACACGTTCCCCTCGTAGCGGTTGAAGTCGGAGGTGTCGGCCTGCCTGGCCAGGTCGTTCTCACCCCTGATGAACGCCGGCACGCCGAAGAGATGGAACGCCGCCCGCCGGTGCCCCCAGATCCGGTTGTTCGCGAAGACGTTGTAGTTGCCGCCCGCCACGATCACGCCGGTCCCGGGCGGCACGCCGACCTGCGAGCACACCACGCCCCGCTCGTACCCGCGCTCGGCCGTGGGCTTGGCGCAGGTGCCGTCGCGGGTGTACCGGTAGTAGTCGCGGTTGTTGTCGTAGATCTTGTTGTTCTCGAACTTGGCGTGGTTCTGCGGCAGGCCGGGGTGGGAGGGCCAGAGGCTGTCCATCGTGGCGCCGACCATGTTGTCGTAGAACTCGTTGTCGTGCACCCAGAGCGAGTCGCCCGCGGTGCCCGAGTAGCCGAGCGCGTTGTCGTGGCTCTTGCAGCGGCGGATCTCGATGGCGTACCGGGGGACGGTGTGGCCCTTGCCCTCGTTCAGGTTGGAGGCGCTGCCGGGGTAGAGGCCGCCGTCGCCGTTGCCGTACGCCTCGCAGTCGGTGTACAGGCCGTGGTCGCTGGCGAAGGTGAGGAAGCCGTACTCGTCGTTCCAGCGCGTCAGTACGTGGTCGATGACGAAGCCGTCGGTCTCCAGGACGTACACGGAGTTGAACGTGGTGCGCTGCGCGGTGAGGTTCCTGAAGTAGACGCCGTCGGTCCGGTCGGCGCGGATGGCGTTGAGCTTGCGGTACTCGGCGTCGATCACGACGTCCAGCGGCCCTGCGCCGGTGCCTTCGATCTGGAGGTCCTGCTTGCCGAGGATGGCGACGAGGTTCTGGTTGTGCGGGCACTGGAGTTGCTGTTCGTAGCTGAGGATCTGGTAGCCCCAGGTCGACCAGCGGGCGGGGAGTTGGGCGCAGTCGCCGGTGGGGGCGGTCTGGCTGGGTTCCTCCCGGTAGAGTCCGGGCAGGATGGCGATCGTCATTCCGGGCCGATCAACCCGATCAACGGCCTCCTGTACGTGTCGCGCCCCTTGTCGCTGACATTTCGCGAAAAGGTCGAGGTTGCGGGCTTTGAGCCCAGCCGGAAAATTCGCGATTCGACGCTCGAAGTCGGCTTTGTCGGTCTTACACACCAGCAGATCGGGCTCGCCCATCCGCAGGACAGGCACCGTACCCGTGCCGTCAGGAAGCGTGACCGGCCGCTCCTCGTGCGCCAGGGCGGCACCGCCGGGTAACAGCAGCCCGGTCGCGAGCATGACGACGATCGCGATTTTTCGTATGGGGGGCATGGCCGCGAGACTAGAACAAGGCTCACGTTCTGCCTAGACGATGATCGTACAGATATGAATGGACCCCACGGAGGCGGCCATCCGTGCGCCTCCGCAGGGTACCCAGGATGCTAACCACCCACGCCTACATTCGATCTCAAGACGTCGCGAACCCGTACCGACAACGCCCATCACAGACCCTTCCCCAAACGAACGGGCCCGTCAGGGAGAGCCCGTCACCGTCAGGGGGCCCGTCACCGTCAGGGGCCAGACACCGTCAGGGGGCCAGTCCGGCCAGGACCGCGTCCACGACACGTTGGGCCAGGTCAGCCGGGAGCTCTCCGGCGGGTCCCCACTTGGTGTGCCAGAGCATGGCACCGGAGATCAACGCCTGGCTCATGTCGACGTCCAGATCGGGCCTGAGCTCGCCGGTGGCGATGCCGCGCTCGATCACCGCGCGCATCGCTTCCCTTCGAGGCTCGACGGCACGCTTGATGAAGCGCTCCATCAGCCGGGGATAGCGGTCGGCCTCGCTCATCGCGATGTTCATCACGCACCGGCCACGGGGCTCGCCCGTCTCCTTGCGCATCGCGTCGACCAGGCTGATCAAATCGTCCCGAACGGACGTGCCGGTCAGGGTCGGCAAGGGCGCCTTGAGCGTGGCGAGGGCGTCGACGACCAGGTCCTCCTTGTTGGACCAGCGCCGGTAGATCGTCGTCTTGCCGACGCCAGCCCTCGACGCGATCGCCTCGATGGTCAGCTCGGACACTCCCATGCCCTCGCCGATCAGGTCGAGGGTCGCCTCGATGATCGCCTTCTCGGCCTTCTCGCTGCGCGGGCGGCCCGCCGGGCGGGCAGTCCCTGTTTCCTGGATCGACATCGCGGCCTCACCATACATGTCCAGCGCAGACGCGCTGTGTTTCCGGGCTGGGAGGCAGCGCGTGTTCACGCCCGCCCCCTCCATATTGTCCCCGTAACGATCGGTACGTCTCCATCGCCATGCCCTTTACCCACCCGAGCCGTCTCATCCATCACACCCGGCCCAGTCGTCGCGTCCCTTTCCCCGCCGAACCACCATCCCCCTCGCTCCACCGAACCACCGCCAGGCCACCCGGCTGAGCTATTGCCCCGGCCGAGTCGCCACGCCGGTCACCCGGCCGAGCCGTCACGTCGCCTTCGTTCGCCCGGTCGAGTCGCCCTCCAGGCCACCCGACCGAGCCCTCATCGTCGTTCTCCCGGTCGAGTCGCCGGGATGGTTCACCCGGCCGAACCGCCGTGGTCGTTCCCCGGCCGGGTAGCCACCGTCTTGTCCCACCTGGCGGAGTCACCCTCCTGCCCTCACCCAGCGGAGGACGACATCGCCGGTTCCTTGTGCTCAGCGTGCTTGGCCGGGCGCGCCTTCCCGGGCATCCACACGGCCACCACGGCGATGCCGAGCAGCCCGATCACCGCCGACACCAGCGCTGTGACGTGCATGCCGTCGATGAAGGCGTTGAACGCCGGCTGCACCAGCGCCTGCCCCTTGGCACCCAGCTCCTGTACGACGCCCATGGTCGCCATGATCGACTCACCGGCCGCGTGCTGCGCGCCGGCGGGCAGTTCGGCCAGCGCGGGCGCGATCTCGCCGCGATAGCTGGACGACAGCACCGATCCGAGTACGGCCACACCGAGCGCGCCGGACACCTGCCGGATGGTGTTGCTCATGGCCGAGCCGACACCGGCCTTCTCCCTGGGCAGCGACTCCATGATGGCGGTGGTCGCGGGCGGCATGATGTTGGCCATCGCGGCGCCCTGGACGAAGAAGATGACTTCGATCAGCACGATGGGCGTGTTCTGGTCCAGGAGCGCGTAGCTGCCCAGCGCCATCGTCACCACGATCATGCTGACGGTGGCCGACAGCTTGGCGCCGAACCGCTCGTTCACCCGCTGGCTGAGCGGCGCGAAGATGAGCTGCGCCGCCGCGAACGGGATCATCAGCGCGCCCGCCTGGATCGGCGTGAACCCCAGCACGATCTGCAGGTAGAAGGTCAGGAAGAACATCCCGCCCATCATCGCGAAGAAGACGATGCCCATCATGCCGATGGCCGAGCTGAAGCGTACGTTGGCGAAACTGCGCACGTCGAAGACCGGGTGGTCGATGCGCCGCTCCCACCACACGAACCCGGCCAGCACCGCCAGCCCGAACAACGTCGGCACCAGCACCTCCGCGCTGGCCACGGTGGCCAGTTCGCCGCCGCGGATGATGCCGTACACGATGGCCACCAGACCGATGATCGACAGCACCACGCCGACGGGGTCCAGCCTGGACGGCTTCGGGTCGCGCGACTCGGGCACGATGGTGGAGATGAGGATCATGCTGATCACCACGATCGGCACGTTGACCAGGAAGACCGAGCCCCACCAGAAGTGCTCGATCAGCAGTCCGCCCGTGATCGGCCCGATCGCCACCGCGAGCCCCACACCACCGGCCCACACGCCGATGGCCTTTCCTCGCTCACCAGGCGGGAAGACATTCGAGATGATCGCCAGCGTCGCCGGCATGATCGCCGCGCCACCGATCCCCATCGCGGCCCTGGCCAGGATCAGCTGCATCGGATCCTGGGCATAGGCGCTGGCGAGCGAGGCCAGTCCGAACAGCGCCATGCCGATGAACAACATGCGCTTTCGCCCGGTCCGGTCGCCGATCACACCGAACGTGAACAGCAACCCGGCGAACACGAGCGTGTAGGAGTTGATCGCCCATTCCAGCTCGCTCTGGGTGGCCCCCAACCCGACCGTCTCGTCCGCGATGGTCTTCATCGCCACGTTGAGGATCGTGTTGTCGAGCACGACCGCCAGCAGACTGAACACCAGTACGCCGAGGATCCCCCAGCGGCGTGGATGTCCTGTGTTCGGGTCCATGAAAACTTTCCTTAATTTCGATACGTCTAAGTTTCGCAACGTCACCGTATCGCAAGTCATTCCGATACGCAACGGTCCCGTTTCGTAAACCCCAGGTAAACTCTCCCCCTCCCCCACCCAACAAGCAGGGTGAGACCCATAACCCCAGCTCAGACCCCCTTCACCAGACCCACCACACCAACCGCGCCCCCCAACGCGGTGACCCACAACACAACGACCGCGGTCCAGCGGCAGCCGCTCTTGTGGAACGGCCCCGTCCGCGAATGACCTGCAAGGCGACGTGACTTTCATCGCAGACCGATGACCGGCCCTCGCCCCAGACCGGTGCGGCCCTGAGCCGGTGCGGCCCTGAGCCGGGTACGCCCTAACCCTGTGTGGCAGTGAGCCGGTGCGGCCCTGAGACAGGTGCGGCCCCTGAGCCCGCGTGCCCTGAGCCCGCGTGCCCTGATGCCGAGTGCGGCCCCTGAGCCGGCGCTGCCCTGAGCCGGTGTGCCCCTGAGCCGGTGTGCCCCCTCGTTGCAAGCAAGCACGTGGCCCAGCGCAAGCCCATGGCCTTCGCCCTCTGGGCTCAAGCCTCCGGCCTCCAGGTTTCAACGTACGGAACCCTTGCATCGAGGGCGGAGCCCCGATCTCAGGAGGCGTTCGCGCACCGGGAAAGCCCCCGCTCATTCCCGGGCAGGTGCGGTCACCGCTGGTCCGGCCGTTGTCACGGCTGGGCCGATCTTGAACGGCGCCAACTCCGAGGCCACCGGCCGGCGGCGCCAGAACGGGAGGGCGACCAGGACCATGGCCACCCCGACCAGCCCTGCCACCACGAACGCCCACTCCGGCCCGCTCCCGTCGATGACGGCGCCCGCGATAGGAGCCGACACCGCGCCGCCGACCAGGAGCGCCGTGCTCTGGAGGCCCATCGCCTCGCCCCGGGCCCCGCTGGGCACCCAGCGGCTGAGCACGTCGCCGGTGGACGACAGGGACGGTGCGCAGAGCAGCCCGGCGGGCAGGAGGGCCAGGACCAGCCAGTGCCAGCTACCCCCGACCAGGCCGACCGGAATCGTCAGCAGGCCCATGGCGGCGATCAGGGCCAGGGGTGACGCGCCCCGGGACAGGCCGCCGTACACGAAAGCACCGATCAGGGAGAAGACGCACCAGATGGCGACCGCGAGCCCGACCCATACGGTCTGGCCGGCGTGGTTCATGGTGGCGACCAGGGCCAGCTCGCTCGCGGTGAGCACGAACGTGGCCGCGGCCACCGTGCCGAGCAGCGCCACGAACGCCGGGGTGAACCACTGACGCCTGGGCACCCGCGGCGCCTGCTCCTCGACCTCCTCGACCGAGCGGGTGGGCGGGTTGAGCAGGATCAGGGCCACGCCGGCCACCGACATGCCGACTCCGATGATCGTCATCGTGACGCCGCTGCTGAGCGTGGTGATGCCCGCCACGGCGAGCGCGGGACCCGCCATGTACGACAACTCGACCAGCATCGAGTCGAGCGCGAACCCGCTGCGCCGCTGATCGACGGGGACCATGGCGGCCAGACACTGCCTGGTCACGCTGAAGACCGGCAGCGCCAGCAGTCCCGCCACCGCCGCCGCCACGACCAGGACCGGGAACGGTAACGCCCATGCGCACGCCCAGAACGCCGCCGTCGCCACCGTGGTGACGATGAGCACGGGTCGCAGGCCGTGCTTGTCGACTAACCTTCCCGACAGCGGAGAGCCGATCGCCATGCCGATCGTGCTGGCCATCGCGATGATCCCGGCCTTGCCGTATCCGAGCTTCATCACCTCGGCCACGTGCAGGGTCAGCGCCATGCCGGTGGCCGTGTTCGGCACTCTGGCCAGCAGCCCCACCAACAGCAGGGTGGGGATGCCCGGGATCTTGAGCAGTCGTCGGTACGGGTCGAGAGCCATGATTTTTCGTTACCTCCGCGGGTGATTCTGGCAAGAGGTACCGACAGTTTCGCCACTGGTTTTCGAGCGTGGAGGCCCGCAGGCCTCCCCGCCGCGTGACAGCCCGCAAACCTCCCGGCCGCGTGACGGCTCACGCCTCTCGACGGCCCGTGCCAGCCCACGCCTATCCAGGCGGTTTGCCAGCCTGCGCCTCTCCACGCGGCGTGAGAGACCGCGAGTCGTCGTATGCGGCGCGGACCCCAGCTCGGCGCGGACCGCAGCTCAGCGCGGACCGCAGCTCGGCGCGGACCGCAGCTCGGCATGGGCCGCAGGTCGGCATGGGCCGCAGGTCGGCATGGGCCGCAGGTCGGCATGGGCCGCAGATTTCAGTACATGACACGCCGTAGGTCTCTGTGCGTGATAAGTCATGCATTTCGTACGACATAGTGCGCGTGACATCATCGAAAGGAGTCCGGGGACGCCACTGGGGCGCCTCGAGACGTTTTCTGGAGGGTTACCACATGTCCTCTTCAACCACCCTGTACGGCGGCACGTCCGGACGCCGGGTCACCGTCCGCGACCTCACCGCCGCCAAAGAGCGCGGAGAGCGGTGGCCGATGGTCACCGCCTACGACGCGATGACGGCCAAGGTGTTCGACGCCGCGGGCATCCCGGTCCTGCTGGTGGGCGACTCGGCGGCCATGGTCGTCTACGGCTACGACTCCACATTGCCCGTCACGGTCGACGATCTCCTGCCTCTGACGGCGGCCGTCGTACGCGGTTCTTCGCGTGCCCTGGTGGTCGCCGACCTGCCGTTCGGGTCGTACCAGGCCTCTCCGCAGCAGGCGCTGGAGTCGGCAGTGCGTTTCATGAAGGAGGCGGGCGCCCACGCGGTCAAGCTGGAGGGCGGTCGCCGGGTGTTGCCGCAGGTCGAGGCGCTGGTCGCGGCGGGCGTGCCGGTCATGGCGCACCTAGGGCTGACGCCGCAGTCGGTGAACGTCATGGGCGGCTACCGCGTGCAGGGGCGCGGGCAGGCCGGTGACGAGCTCATGTCGGACGCCAAGGACCTGGAGCGGGCCGGGGCGTTCTCGGTGGTGCTGGAGTGCGTACCGGCGGATCTGGCGCAGCGGGTGACGACGTCGCTGGCCATCCCGACGATCGGCATCGGGGCCGGGGCGGCGACGGACGCGCAGGTGCTGGTGTGGCAGGACCTGATGGGGCTCACGCCGCGCCCGGCCAAGTTCGTCAAGCAGTACGCGGATCTGGCCAGCGAGATGGATCGCGCCGTACGGGCCTTCGCCGATGACGTGACATCCGGGGCGTTCCCGGCGCCGGAGCACACCTACAGCTAACCGAGCAGCTAGTCGGGCAGCTGATCGGGCGCGCGGGGGCCGCCCGTCCGCCACCACACCTCAGGCGGACGGGCGGCCCCCGAAGGCCCGGGGCGCCGGACCGAAACTCCACGCCAGCCGGGCTCACGGCGCCGCTACAGCCAGCTCAAAGGCGCCAGGTCAGCCGGACCTCAAGTGCCAGGTCAAGGCGCCGGGTCAGCCAGCTCGAAGTGCCAGATCAGGCGGGCTCAAGATGCCAGGTCAAGGGGCCGGTATCAGCCGGGGCAAGGCGCGGGCACCAGCCGACGCTCAAGATGCAGACGCCAGCGGACGCTCAAGTGCGGGCACCAGCCGACGCTCAAAGTGCAGGCGCCAGCCGGTGACCAGGGACCGGGCGCCAGCCGACGCTCAAGGCGCGGGCGCCAGCCGACGCTCAAGGTGCCAGGGCCAGCCGGCGCTCAAGATGCCAGGTCAGCCGGTGACCAAGGTGGCGGGGTCGGTGTTCGAGCCACAAACCACCACAACCACCCGCTCCCCCACCTCCGGCCGAAGAACACCCGACAACACCGCCGCGTACGCGGCCGCGCCCGCGTACTCAGCCGCCACCCGATACCGAGCCCAGAGCTCACGCCGAGCGTCCACGATCGCCTCGTCCGTCACCAGCACACTCTCCACCCGGGGCCCGGACAGGATCCCGAAGGCCAGCCCGCCGAGCTTGGTGGCGCCCAGCGCATCGGCCCCCACCCCGCTGACCTCCACCGGCACCGGCTCGCCCGCCTGGAGCGCCGCCCGCAACGTCGGGATCCGCTCGGGTTCGACGGCCACGATGCGCGGGCCGACGGCGCCCACGGCGATGCCCGCCGCGAACCCACCCCCGCCGACGGCCGCCACCACGGTGTCCACCTCGCCGATCTGCTCCATGAGCTCCAGCCCGGTGGTCCCCTGCCCGGCGATCACCTCGGCCTGGTCGTAGGCGTGCACGGGCAGGGCCCCGGTCTCGGCGCCCCGCTTGGCGGCGGCCTCGGCGGCCTCGGAGTAGATGGCGCCGGTCTGCGTGATGTCCGCCCCCAGGGCCTTCAGTCCGGCCACCTTCACGGGACTGGTCACCTCGGGCACGAAGATCTCGGCCCGCACGCCCAGCGCCCGCGCCGCGTAGGCCACCGCCAGCCCGTGGTTGCCCCCACTGGCGGCGATCACCCCGCTGCCGGGCAGCTCACCGGCGGACAACATGCGGTTGAACGCCCCGCGTACCTTGAAGGACCCCGAGTGCTGCAGCAGCTCCAGCTTCAGCCACAACCCGGGCGAGACCTCCATGACGGGCGTGCGCAGCACGTGCCCGGCTATCCTCTCGGCGGCCGCCCTGACCTCTTCGTTCGTCACAGCACTCATGATGTGAGGCTATGCCAGCGCCTGGGCCAGGTCGGCCCACAGGTCGTCGGGGTGCTCGATGCCGACCGCGACGCGCACCGTGCCCTCGCCGATGCCGCTGCGCCGCAGCTCGTCGGGGCTGAGCGAGCGGTGGGAGGTGGTGGCGGGGTGCAGGACGAGCGTCTCGACGCCGCCGAGCGAGGGGGCGAGCAGCGCGAGGCGTACGGAGCTCATGAACTTCTCCCCCGCCGCCCGCCCGCCGGCCAGGTCGAACGAGAACACCCCGCCGAACCCGGACAGCAGCTTGCCCGCCAGCTCGTACGAGGGATGCGTGGCGAGCCCCGGCCAGTGCACGGCCGCGACGGCGGGGTGCTCGGCGAGCCGGGTGGCGAGGTGGCGGGCGTTGGAGCAGTGGCGTTCCATGCGCAGCGCCAGGGTCTGGAGCCCGCGCAGCGTGAGCCAGGCCGCGAACGGGTCGGCCGAGGCCCCCAGCTCGATCGCGAAGTGCCACACCCTCTTGTAGAGCGCCTCGTCGGCGAAGACCGCGATCCCGCCCACGACGTCGGTGTGCCCCGACAGGTACTTGGTGGTGGAGTGCAGCACGATGTCCGCCCCGTGCTCGAACGGCCGGCCCAGCATGGGCGTGGCGAACGTGTTGTCCACCACGGACAGGATCCCGAGCTCCCTGGCCACGGCGCACATTCCGGGCAGGTCGGCCACGAGCGTCATCGGGTTGCTGATGGTCTCCAGGTAGAGGAGCTTCGTCTCGGGCCGTACGGCGGCGCGCAGGGCGGCGGGGTCGTTCTCGGGCACGTGGGTGACGGTGATGCCGAACCGGCCGGTCAGCTCGTTGAGCATGGCGGCGGTTCCCCCGTACAGGGAGCTCTGGGCCACCAGGTGGTCGCCGGGCTTGAGCAGGCCGAGCAGCACGGTGTTGATGGCGCCCATGCCGGAGCCGGTGGCGATGGCGTTCGTGCCGCCCTCCAGCCCGGCCACGGCCAGTTCGAGCGAGCGCACGGTCGGGTTGGTGTAGCGCCCGTACACGTACGCCCCGTCGGGACGCCCCATCGACTCGGCCATCACGGCGGGGTCGTCGAAGACGAACCCGGAGGTCTGGTAGATGGGCATGGAGATCGGGCGGCTGCCCTCGACGGACGGCCGCGGCACGTGCACAGCGCGGGTTTCTGGCCGGAAATCGTTCATATGGTTAAGGATTCCCCTCAAAGAGGCCCGGCATCAGAGCCAATACCGCAGAATTGGTCCATGAATGGGACCAATCTCGACGACCTGGTCGATCTGCTGGGCCGGTGGGCGTCGGGCCGCGGGCCTCTCTACCTGCTGCTCGCGGCCCGGCTGCGGGCGCTGGTCGACGACGGCGTGCTGCCGCCCGGCGAGCCGCTGCCGCCCGACCGGGTGCTGGCCAGGCGGCTGGCGGTGGGGCGGGGCACCGTGGTGGCCGCGTACGACCTGCTCCAGCAGGAGGGCCGCGTCCTGCGGCGCCAGGGCAGCGGCACCAGGGTGGCCGCGCTCGACCTGCCCGCCACGAGGACGGCCGACGGCGTGCCCGCCAATCCGCTGCTGCAGCACATCCTGCACCCGCCGGACGGCGTGGCGCTCCTGACCTGCGCCGCCCCGCAGGACCCGCCGCCCGCGCTGTTCGAGGCGTACGCCGAGGCCGGGGAGCGGCTGACCGGCGTGCGCGAAATGGGCTACCAGCCGGCGGGGAACCGGGAGCTACGGGTGGCGCTGGCCGCGTACTACACGGGGCGGGGCGTGCCGACGGCGCCGGAGGAGATCATCGTGACGACGGGCGCCCAGCAGGCGCTCACGCTGCTCACCGGGCTGCTGGTGACGCCGGGGGACACGGTGATGACCGAGACCCCGACGTACCCGGGCTCGCTGGAGGTCTTCCGGCACGCGGCCGCGGTCGTCAGGCCCGCGGCGAGCATCGAGGACCTGCGCGAACGTCCCGCGCTGGCCTATTTCGTCCCCACGGCCCGCAACCCCGACGGCGCCATCATGGACAACCCGTCCCGCAGGCGGCTGGCCACGCTGGCAGTCGAGCACGACGTGCCGCTGATCGACGACGAGGTACGCGCCGAGTTGTGCTTCTCCGGCGAGACGCCGCCACCGCTGGCCCGGTACGCCAGGGGCGAGCAGGTGATCACGGTCGGCTCGCTGAGCAAGCTGATCTGGGGCGGGCTGCGGGTGGGCTGGATCCGCGCGGCGGCGCCGCTGGTCTCGCGGCTGGCCCGGCTGCGCGCGGTGCACGACCTCGGGGGCGAGATCTTCAGCCAGTACGCCGCCGTCGCGCTGCTGCGCCGCCTGGAGGAGATACGAGCCGAGCAGGTCCGCACGCTCCGCGCCCGGCACGACCACCTCTGCGCCGAACTCCGGGCCCGCCTGCCGTCCTGGACGTTCGAGCCCGCGCTCGGCGGCCAGACCATCTGGGTACGCGTCCCCCGCGGCGACGTCGACTCCTTCGCCCAGGTGGCGCTCAGACACGGGGTCGCGGTGCCGCCGGGCAGATCCTTCGACCCGCTCGGCGGGCACACCGACCGCATGCGGCTGCACTACCTCTTCCCCGAGGACGAGCTTTCGCGAGCGGTGAACAACCTGGCCCTGGCCTGGGCCTCCTACGACGGAGCGGGGCGCTCGGTCTCCCGCCACCCCCTCGTCGTCTGAAAGGGTGGGGTTCATGCAGACGACGTTCGTACTCGTGCACAGCCCCTCCGTCGGGCCCGCGACGTGGGCTCCCGTGGCCGAGTCGCTGGAGCGCCGGGGGCACTCCGCCGTCGTGCCCGACCTGACGGGTCTGACCGCGGGCGGGGCGCCTTACTGGCCGAGAGTGGTGGAGACGGTGCGGGCCGCCACGCCCGACACCCCTGTGGTGCTGATCGGGCACAGCAACGCCGGCTTCTTCCTGCCGGTGATCAAGGAGGGTCTGGGCGAGCGGGTGGTGGCCTGCGTGTTCGCCGACGCGCACATCCCGCCGAGTGAGGGGCTGGTCAAGACGGCCGAGGAGGGGTTCCTGCCGTTCCTGCACGATCTGGCGGGCCCTGAGGGGGTGCTCCCGCGCTGGACCGACTGGTGGGACGAGGAGGACGTGGTGGCCATGCTGCCCGATCCCGCCGTGCGGGTGCGCGTGGCGGCCGAGCAGCCGCGGTTGCCGCTCGACTACTACACGCAGCCGATTCCGGTGCCCGCCGGGTGGGACGAGGTCAGGTGCTCGTGCCTGTGGTTCGGGCGCCCGTACGACAAGGTCGCCGAGGAGGCGGCCCGCCGCGGCTGGCCGGTGACCCGGCTGCCCGGCCTGCACCTGCACCAGCTCGTCGATCCCGAGGGCGTCACCGACGCGCTGCTCAAGCTCTCCAGGAAGTCGTGAATTCCTCACTGTCGCCCGCGATCACGCACGGCGACAGTGGATCGCATGACAGCGATCGAAGTGAACGGGCTCCGCAAGAGCCATCAGGAATTCGAGGCGGTGAAGGGCATCTCGTTCGAGGTGCCCGAGGGGGAGATCTTCGCGCTGCTGGGCAGGAACGGCGCGGGCAAGACCACCACGATCGAGGTGCTGGCCGGCTTCCAGCGGGCCGACGGCGGCTCCGTGCGGGTGCTCGGCCTCGACCCCTGCGCCGAGCGCGCGGCCGTACGCCGGCGCACCGGCATCATGCTCCAGGAAGCCGGGTTCTTCCCTGAGCTGACGGTCGCCCAGACCGTCGACACCTGGCGCGACTTCACCGCCGCGCCCCGCCCGCGCGAGGAGGCGCTCGAACTGGCCGGGCTGACGGCCAGGTCTGGCACCCGTGTGCGCCAGCTCTCCGGCGGCGAGAAGCGCCGGCTCGACCTGGCGCTGGCCCTGCTGGGCCGCCCCGAGGTGTTGTTCCTGGACGAGCCGACCACCGGCATGGACCCGGAGGCCCGCGCCCGCACCTGGGACGTCGTGCGCGACCTGGCCGCGCGGGGCACCACGATCCTGCTGACCACGCACTACCTGGACGAGGCGCAGCGCCTGGCCACCTCGATGGCGATCATGGACGAGGGCCGGATCGTGGCCTCCGGCGGGATGATCGAGACGCTCGCGGCACGCAGGGGCCAGGTGGCCTTCCTGATGCCCGCCCACCTCGACCCCGGCGCTCTGCCGCTGCCGGTCACCCTGGAGAAGGGCCGCGCCGTGTGCCGCGCCGAGGACCCCGACCTGGCCGCGCAGACGCTGCTGACGTGGGCCGCCGAGCGCGGGCTGCGCCTGAACGACCTGGAGGTCCGCGCCGCCACCCTCGAAGACCTCTTTCTCGACCTCGCCAGGACCAAGGAGGACGCCCGATGAGTCTCACCGCCGCCTACCGTCTCGGCACCCGCCTGTTCTGGGGCGACAGGGCCATGCTGGTGGCCTCCGTGGTCACGCCGGTCGGCCTGGCCGTCGGGATGCCCGCGCTCATGCGCCACGTCACCTCCGACGGCGTCGCCAACGCCACCTCGATCTTCCAGAGCACGATCTCGCTGCTGCTGTCGATCACCGCGTTCATGAACATCGCCGTGGTCATGACCAACCGCCGCGACCAGCTCATACTCAAGCGGCTGCGCTCCACCCAGCTGACGGACGGCCAGATCCTGCTCGGTCAGATCGCCTCCACGGCCACCCAGACGCTGGCCATGATCGTGCTGTGCACGGTGGCCGTGCGGGTCGTGGCCGGCGTTCCCTGGCCGGCGAGCCCCCTGGCGTTCGCCGCCGTCTCGATCGCGGGCTCGGTCGTGCTGTCCCTGCTCGGGGTGGCCTACACGGCCGCGATCCCACGCGCGGAGCTGGCCGGCGCCTACACCACGCCCGCCTTCCTGGTGGCCGGGGTCTCGGCGGGGGCGATGGGCCCCATCCCGCTGCCGTCGTGGCTCCAGCAGGCCCTCGACCTGCTGCCCACCTCGGCCGTGGTCGACTCGATCAGGACCGGCGCTCTGGCCGTGCCGTTCGTGATCCTGGCAGTGTGGACCGTGGTCGGCCTCGTCGCGATCAGGCTGTGGTTCCGCTGGGAACCGCGCCGATCCTAGAGCCCGTCATAATCGTTGTCGTGGCTGCCTCCTCCGCCCGCGCCCGACGGCTCGCCGCCTGGCTCATCACGGCCGTAGCGTGCCTCTACACGGTGATCGCGCTCGTCTACTTCCTGCAAGGGGTGTTCTACGGCACGCTGGCCGTGCTGGTGTTCCTC
This sequence comes from Nonomuraea insulae, assembly GCF_042656245.1. Taxonomy (NCBI): domain Bacteria; kingdom Bacillati; phylum Actinomycetota; class Actinomycetes; order Streptosporangiales; family Streptosporangiaceae; genus Nonomuraea; species Nonomuraea insulae. The sequence continues at coordinate 15,508 of NZ_JBHSPA010000026.1, read as the reverse complement.
GGCGTGGTCGCCACCCACTACGTCAACATGCGCGCCGGGCTGCGCGGCGCGCGGCCGCCCGCCTTCCCCCTGACGGTGGTGCTGCAGGCGGTGGTCACCTACCTGCCCGACGTCCTGTTGCCCGGCGGCATGTCGGCGCTGACCGCCCCGCTGCTGGCCGGGACGCTGCTGGTGTCGCTGCGGCTGCTCTGGGCCGGGCCGCTGGTCGGGCTGATGATCCTCTACGAGACCTCGGCGCTCTGGTGGGGCATCGAGGCGGCCTACGTGACCTTCTTCTACGCGGCCACCGTGCTCACGACGGGCGCCATGACCTACGCGCTGGTCCGGTTCGCCCGGGTGACGGCCGAACTGGAGGAGGCCAGAGCGGAGCTGATGGAGACCGCGGTGCTCAAGGAGCGGCTGCGGATCTCCCGCGACCTGCACGACGGCCTGGGCCGCAGCCTCACCGCGATCGCGCTCAAGGGCGACCTGGCCGGCCGCCTCATCGAGCGCGACCCGGGCTCGGCCCGTACGGAGATGGGCGAATTGGTGCAGGTGGCCAGGGACGCGGCCCAGGACGTACGCCAGGTGGCCAGGGGCTATCGGGCGATGTCGCTGGCGGGCGAGGTGGACCGGGCGGTGGCGCTGCTGGAGTCGTCGGGGGTGGGCGTCCAGGCGAACCTGGCGGACGTGCCGCTGCCGGGCCGCTCGGAGGAGGCGCTGGCCTGGGCCGTACGCGAGGGCGTCACCAACGTCCTGCGCCACAGCCGGGCCACGACCTGCACGATCACCACGTCGCTGCAGGGCGGGTCGATCCGGCTGGAGGTCGCCAACGACGGCGCCCTGGCCGAGCCGGGCGCGGCGGGGACCACAACGGGCGCGGGCCTCACGGGGCTGGCCGAGCGGGCCGCCCAGGCGGGCGGCTCCTGCGCCTCCGCCCTGACCGGCGAGGGCGGCTTCCTCCTCGCGGTGGAGGTGGCGGCGTGATCAGGGTGCTGCTCGCCGAGGACATGCACATGATCCGCGCCGCCCTCACCGCCCTGCTCCGCCTGGAGTCCGACATCGAGGTGGTCGCGGAGGTCACCCGCGGCGACGAGATCGTCCCGGAGGCCCTGCGGGTACGCCCCGACGTCGCCGTCCTGGACATCGACCTGCCCGTCGTGGACGGCATCACCGCCGCCGCCACGCTCCGCGAGCGGCTGCCGTCGTGCCGGATCCTGGTGCTCACGGCCATGGGCCAGCCCGGCCACGTCCGCAGGGCGCTGGCCACCGGCATCGAGGCGTTCCTGGTCAAGGACGCCCCCGGCGACCGGCTGGCGGAGTCGATCAGGCGTACCGCGGCAGGGCTGCGCGTCCTGGACGCCGAGCTGGTCTCCTCGGCCATGGAGTACGGCGAGAGCCCCCTGACGCCCAGGGAGGCCACCGTGCTCAGGGAGGCGGCCAGAGGCGCCTCCGCCGAGGAGATCGCCTCCCGCCTCCACCTGTCCCCCGGCACCGTGCGCAACTACCTGACCGGGGCGATCGCGAAGACGGGAGCGCGCAACAAGATCGACGCCATCCGGATCGCGGAGGACGTGGGCTGGTTGTAGGTCAGATGTCGGTGATCCGCAACCCGGCGTGCGCCTTGTAGCGGCGGTTGACGGAGATGAGGTTGGCGGTGAACGCCTCGACCTGGTGGGCGTTGCGCAACCGCCCCCCGTAGACGCCCCGGACTCCCGGGATGACCGCCGCCAGCGCCTGCACCGTCTCCGTGGCCTCGCGGTCGTCGCCCAGGACCAGCACGTCCAGGTCCACCTTGTCCACCGCCGGGTCCATCAGCACCACGGCCGACACGTGGTGGAAGGCCGCCACCACGCGGCTGTCCGGCAGCACGGCGGCGGCCTGCTGGGCGGCGCTGCCCTCTTCGACCGGCAGCGCGTAGGCGCCCTGCTTGTCGAACCCGAGCGGGTTGACGCAGTCCACCACGATCTTCCCGGCCAGCTCGCCGCGCAGGGACTCCAGCAGCGCCTTGTGCCCGTCGTACGGCACCGCCACGATCACGAGATCGGCCCGGGCTGCGACGGCGGCGTTCTCGTCGCCCGTCGCGCCCGCCCCGATGGTCTCGGCCGCCTCCTGTGCCCGCTGGGCGCTGCGCGAGCCGATGAACACCGGATGCCCGGCCAGCGCGAACCTCCGCGCCAGCCCTTTGCCCTGGTCACCGGTGCCGCCGAGGATGGCGATGGAAAGCCCCTTCACATCTGTCATATCCAGATCATGCCAGGCCCGTCCCGCTCGCCGTCCCCTGGGGCGGCGAGCCTCCCCAGGGGACCTCAACGCGAATGACCTAGCAGTTGCCGAACGCGGGCAGCCCCAGGATCCGCAGGGCGAGCCATTCGATGGCCAGCGGCCCGCCCTCGATGGCGCCCGTGACGTGGTCGGGCGCGGGCAACGCGGTCCACCGCACGTTCACGCCGGCCCGGCAGTACTCCGAACGCAGCGTGGACCCCACCGAGAGCGGAATGATCTGATCCCCCCGCGCGTGGTAGAGGAACATCGGCACTCGCGGCGCCGTGGCCCCCAGCCGGTTCTCGGTCATCCTGGTCACCCACTTGGGCTGGTTGAGCAGGTCGATCGGGCTCAGGTCGGCGAAGCGGAGCCCTGCGAGCTTGCTGAGGTCGCCCACGCAGTCGTCGGCGGCGTCGGCGAGCAGGACGCGGCCCCGGTCGTTGAGGTCGGCTTCGAGGTCCAGCTCGGGGTAGGCGGCGTCGAGCCCCACCCCGGCCGCGGCGGCGAGCCCGAAGTCGGGCCCGCCGTCCAGGTGCCGCGCGACGGCCCGCAGGTCGGCGGGCACCCCGCCGGCGGCCACGCCGCGCAGCCGCAGCTCTGGCGCGTACGTGGGCTGGAGCTGCCCGGCCCACGCGGCCGACGCCCCGCCCTGCGAGTACCCCATGACGCCCACGGACGCCCGGTTCGACAGCCCGGCTCCGGAGACGCGGGTGGCGGCCCTGATCGAGTCGAGCACGGCGTGCCCCTGCGACACCCCGGCCATGTACGTGTGCCCGCCGGGCGTGCCGAGCCCTTCGTAGTCGGTCATCGCGACCGCGTACCCCTTGAGCAGGAACAGGCTCACCAGCGCGAGCTCGGCCTCCCGCCCCTGGCTCATGCTGACCGAGGGGGCGCACTGGTCGCCGAGGCCGTGGGTGCCGACGGCGTACCCGATGATGGGCCGCGTGCCGAGCGGGTAGCCGGACTTGGGCACGAGCAGGGTGCCGGAGACCGTGTTGAGGGCGCCGGTGGAGGAGGTGGAGTTGTACAGGAGGTGCCAGGCGTTGACCGGCACTTCGAGAAGTTTGCCCGGGAGCAGGTAGACGGTGGTGGGCTGGGCGGAGACCACGTCTCCTGGGGTCGCGGCCCGTGCGGGGGCCGCGGTGAACGACATGATCGATAACAGGATCATGGACATGCTGACGCGCACACGTAAGGTCATGTGCCGCCCCTCTCCGTGAGGACCACTCTTGGGACGGCGGCGCCGCGAGCCCGATCGTTACCCGAGGGTAACTCGATGTCAAGGCCCGAAATGACCGGGAAACACACCCTGTGTCAACACATCACTCCCGAATCAGCCACCCCGTCGATTCCCGTCAGGCACCATGGAGACATGGACTCAGGATCGGTGGCCCTCCTGCGCGAACTCCTGGCCGAGACCGGCTGGCTCGAACGCGCCCGCGAACTGGGCCTGGCCCTGCGCGCCACCCGCTCGCCCGGCGGCCTGCTGCTGGTGGGGCCGCCCGACGACGAGCCCTGGCACGTGACCGCGCACCTCGCCGACGAGGCCGAGTTCTCCGGCCTGCCCCAGCTCGCCCCCACCCTGATCCGCTGGACGCCGCCCCCTGACGCGCCCGCCCACCTCCGCGTCGGCCTCGACCGCCTGGAGCAGGCGGCGCGCGGGGAGACGCTGTTCGTGCTGTCCGAACAGCAGGCGCCGGTCCCGCTGCTCGAACGAGTGGACGACGCCCGGCGTACGGGGGCGACCATCCTGGCGATCGAGGGCGCCGACCGCGAGCTCACCGCTCTGGCCCACGACGCGATCGCGGTGCCCAGGGAGGGCCTGGTGACGTTCGACGGGGCCCAGCACCTGGTGAGCGCGGCGGCCGGCGAGGCCGAGCAGCGGCCCGGCCTGCGCGAACGCCTGGCCCGCCTGCTGGAGAAGGTCAGCGGCCCCCAGGTGACGGACTAGGCGACCGGCTCGCCGAGGCGGCCGCGCAACCTGGCCTCCAGGCTCGCCGTGGTCTCCTCGATCACGCCGATCACCACGGCCTGCACCGGGTCGGGCTCCCCGGAGCGGGTGCGGCTGACCCGGGTGACGATGTCGACCCTGCGCGCCCCCACATCGCGGATCTCGCTCACCCGCACCTCGCCCTCCGGCACGTCCAGCAGCGCCAGCGCGGGCACGATCGCCACCCCGTGCCCCGCCGCCACCAGCGCCAGCGTCGGCCCGAACTCGGTGATGACGTGCACCTTGCGCGGCTCGTAGCCGTGCAGCCCCGCCAGCCGCTCCAGCGCCTGCCCGCACGCCTGATTCGGCTCACCCGCCACCCAGGGCCGCCGCAGCAGGTCGGGGACCGTGGACGGCGGGTCGGGCCAGTCAGGCGGCAGCACGACGCGGTATTCGTCCACGTACAGCAGCCGCGTGCCCAGTGACGGCTGCGACAGGGCGGGCAGGCCCATGTCCAGCTCGGTGATGAGCACGTCCACCGAGCCCAGCCGTAGCTCCTGCAGCGCCGGCTGCCCGTAGATCTCGTGGATGGTCGGCGTGATCTTGGGATGGCGTACGGCCAGCTCCCGCATGGCGGGCACCAGCACGTGCTTGATCACGGTGGGGAAGGCGGCGATGCGCACGGGCCCGGCCAGCCGCTCGGTGAACCGGGTGAGCTCCCGCTTGGCCTCGATCAGCTCCTCCTCCACCCGCTCGGCATATCCGGCCAGCACCCGGCCCGCCGGCGTGAGCGAGACGCTGCGCTGGGAGCGGTCGATGAGAGGGAGCCCGACCTCGCGTTCGAGCTGGGCGAGCTGCTGGGAGACGGCGGAGGGCGTCAGGTAGAGTGCCTCGGCGGCCCGCATCACGCCACCACGCCGGGCGACCTCGTGCAGGACGCGCAGTCGCCTAGGATCGATGTCCATACAGCTCAGCTTACGCCAGACCTTTAAGTTTCTTTATTTGTGCTTTACCTCCGAGGGTCTCGACAATGTCGTCCATGGATCTCCTGCTCGCCGCGGTCGGCTGGATCGGCGCCGCCCTGCTGCTGATCGGCTACGCCCTCGTCTCCTCGGCCCGGCTGTCGGGCGACGGGACGGCGTACCAGCTGCTCAATCTCGCCGGATCGGCCGGGCTGATGGTCAACAGCGCCTACAGCGCCGCCTGGCCGTCGGCCGGGCTCAACCTGGTCTGGGCCGCCATCGGCACCGTGGCCCTGGTCAAGCTGGCGCGGGTGGGGGTGGCGGCCAAATGATCGTCGAGCTCAGCCACCGCATCCACGACGGCATGATCACCTACCCCGGCGTCCCCGCGCCCCGGCTGGGGGTGCACCTGAGCCGGGAGGACTCGCGGGAGGTGTACGCGCCGGGCACGGAGTTCCACATCGGCACGATCACGCTGGCCGCCAACACCGGCACCTACCTGGACACCCCGCACCACCGCTACGCCGACGGCCCCGACCTGTCGCAGGTCCCGCTCGCCAAGCTCGCCGACCTCCCCGGCCTGGTCGCACGGGCCACAGCGGGTGAGCGCGCGGTGCACGTGGACCGGACGCTGGACGTACGGGGCCGCGCCGTGCTGATCCACACGGGCTGGGACCGCCACTTCGGCACGGAGGCGTACTTCCACGACCACCCCTACCTCTCGCCGGAGTCGGCCGCCTGGCTGGCCGGGCAGGGCGCGACGCTGGTCGGGATCGACTCCCTGAACATCGACGACACCCCGCCGCATGGTGAACGCCCCGCTCACTCGATCTTGCTGGCGGCGGGGATCCCCCTGGTGGAGCACCTGACGGGCCTGGAGGCGCTACCCCCCGACGGTTTCCGCTTCCACGCCGCGCCACCGATGGTGGCCGGCATGGGCACGTTCCCCGTCAGGGCGTACGCCGTCGTGCCCTGATGTCAGTCTTCGTCCTGGTCGGCCTCGTCCCATGCCTTGTTGCGGTCGGCGGCACGCTGCAACGCCCCTGCCGCCTCCTGCTCGGAGGCGTAGGGACCCATCCGGTCCTTGTTGGGGCAGCCCTTGTCGGGCTCGACCCGCATGTGCTTGAGACAGAACCACCATTGGCCTTCGCTCACGAGGTCAATTCTGCCCCGTAGACTCATGTTTCATGACGACACTGCTCCAGCCAGGGCGAGTTTCGCCCGTGCGAAAGGTCCCCGCCCACATCGAGCGGCCGGAGTACGTCGGCAAGAAGCGCCCCAAGACCGGTGAGTCCGATGTGAAGAGCCCCGAGATGATCGAGCGCATGCGGGTGGCGGGCAAGATCGCCGCCCAGGCTCTCGCGGAGGTCGGCAAGCACATCCAGCCGGGCGTCACGACCGACGAGCTCGACCGGATCGGCCACGAGTTCCTGCTCGACCACAACGCCTACCCGAGCACCCTTGGCTACAAGGGCTATCCGAAGTCGTTGTGCACCTCGATCAACGAGGTCATCTGCCACGGCATCCCCGACGACACGGTGCTGCGCGACGGCGACATCGTCAACATCGACATCACGGCCTACATCGGCGGCGTCCACGGCGACACCGACGCCACCTACCTGGCGGGCGAGGTCGATGAGGAGTCGCGGCTGCTGGTGGAGCGCACGCACGAGGCGACGATGCGGGCCATCAGGGCGGTCGCGCCCGGCCGTCAGCTCAACGTGGTGGGCCGCGTCATCGAGGCCTACGCCAAGCGCTTCGGCTACGGCGTCGTACGCGACTTCACCGGCCACGGCATCGGCACCAGCTTCCATTCCGGTCTCATGGTCCCCCACTACGACGATCCGTCGCTGCGGGTGGAGCTGGTGCCCGGGATGACGTTCACCATCGAGCCGATGCTGACACTCGGCACGATCGACTACGAGATCTGGCCGGACAAGTGGACCGCGGTGACCAAGGACCGCAAGCGCACGGCCCAGTTCGAGCACACGATCGTCGTCACCGACACGGGCAGCGAGATCCTCACCCTCCCCTGACCGCCCAGGACCGTGACCCGGGGGCCCGGCTCAGGAAACGAGCCGGGCCCAAGCCTCAGGACCGGTTCACCGGGCTCGGGGCACCACCCCGGTCACCGTCGTGCCCTCACCGCTCACGCTGTTCACCGACAGGCTCCCGCCGAGCTCCGCGAAGGCCGCCCGCATCCTGGGGATCCCCCGTCCCGCACCCGCCCCATGAAAGCCCTGGCCGTTGTCGCTGACGGTCATGCGCAGGCCGCTCCTGCCGACCGTCACAGCGATGGACACGGTCCGGGCCCTGCTGTGCAACTCGACGTTGGACAGAGCTTCACGCATCGTGGCCATGACGCCGCTCGAGACGCGCGACGGCACATCGGTCGAGGGCAGCGCCCAGGTCTCGACCGCGATGCCAGTCCGCTCCGACCATTGGGCCAGATAGGTCTCGAGCGCCTCGGCCAGGCTCTGCCCCCCGCGCATCCGTGTCTCTTCCGACAATTGGTTCTCGCCTTCCTCGGCACCCGGGCGCGGCGCCGGTCCCCACTCCGGCGCTCCCAACCGCGTGGTGCGCACATCCCCCCTCAAGGCTTGCGCACGCTAGCTGATGGGGTTATGCCCGTCTCCCCTGATAGAAAGGCTACCTGGCGGTCCAGAGACTTGTAGACGGAAGGTAGAAGGCCATGACCGAACGGCTACTCGCCCTTGTCAGCACGGTTGAGACGGGCGAGATAGGCGTTGTAGGAGTCAAGTTCTGGATCTCCAGCGCCGACCCGATCCGCCCTTCGGTCGGCGCGCCGCGCCTGCCTGTCATCGTCCTTGTACCACTGGACGGCGATGGCCAGCAGCACGATGAGCGTCGGGATCTCGCCGAACCCCCACGCGATGGCCCCGCCGTCGCGCTGGGTCTGCAGCAGGGTGTCTCCCCAGGTGCGCCCGAGTTGCTCGTACCAGCCTGAGGCGACGACCGCGCCCATCATCATCAGCGCGATGCCGAAGAAGGCGTGGAACGGCATGGTGACGAAGAGCATCAGCAGCCGCCCGACGTACGGGAGCCGGTTGGGCCCTGGATCGACCCCGATGATCACCCAGAAGAACAGGCACCCGCTGAGCAGGAAGTGCAGGGTCATCCAGATGTGCCCGAGGTGCTCGTTCATGGCCGACTCGAACAGCGGGGTGAAGTAGAGGGCGTACGTCGAGGCGACGAAGATGGCCGTCGCCACCACGGGATGCGTGACGACCTTGGTGAACCGGCTGTGCAGGATCGTGGTGATCCATTCCCGCGGCCCTCTGTCGCCCCGCTTGGCGGCCGGCTTGAGCGCGCGCAGGGCCAGCGTGACGGGCCCGCCGAGGACCAGGAAGATCGGCACCACCATGGACAGCGTCATGTGCTCGATCATGTGGACGTCGAACATGACCTTGGCGTATCGGGCCAGCCCGCTCTGCGTGCAGAACACCAGCAGCGCCACGCCCGCGTACCAGGAGGCGGTGCGCCCCCACGACCAGCGGTCGCCGCGCCGCCACAGCCGCACCAGGCCGACCCCGTAGAGCCCGCCGAGCGCGGCGGCCACCACGGCGAAGAACAGGTCGAACCACCACATGGAGAAGATGTTGCCCAGGGTGAGCGCGGGCGGCAGGGGGAAGCCGAGCAGTTCGAAGGCCCGGTCGGCGGGGAGGCTGAACTCGGGCGGCGGCGTGCGCGACAGCGCCACGGCCACGCCGACGGTGGCGAACATGAGCACCATCTCGCCGCCGGCCAGCCGGGTGAACGCCCGCGGCTTGCCCGCCCCCAGGTCGGCGAGCGTGCGCTGCCGGTGCCAGTAGCCCACGTAGCCGAGCAGCACGAATGCCACGATCTTGACCAGGGCCAGCAGGCCGTATTCGGAGGTCCACAGGTCGGAGACCGCGCCCAGCCGCGCGACCAGCGCGAACAACCCGGACAGCCCGACCCCGGCGTAGCACCACAACGCCATCCGGGAGAACCGCGCCGCCGCCGCCTCGAGTTGCGGCTGCCGGCGCAGCGCGTGCAGGGCCAGCACGCCGAGCCCGCCCACCCACAGAGCGAGCGAGAGCAGGTGCAGCGAGACCGACGAGGTGGCCAGGTCGTGGTTGGGCGAGGAGGAGGTGTGCCCGGTGAGCGGCGCTGGCAGCAGGGTGACCAGGGCGAACGCCAGCAGTCCCGCCGCGGCCCCGGCGGTGATGGCGCCGCGCGAGAACAGCGCGATCGCCACCCCGAACAGCACGACGAGCGTCAGCGCGACGCCCTGCGTGGTCTGGGTGGCGTAGCTGGTCAGGATGGTGCGTTCGAGGATCTGGGGCACGGTCCTGCCGATGGACTCGGCCGCGCCGAACACGATGGACAGGAACGCCGCCGCGGCCCACACCAGAGCCGCCCACGAGGCCGCCTTGACGTAGGAGACCGCGCTCTTGCCGAGCACGCCCTTGTCGTTGGGCAGCAGGGCGGCGGCCATCAGCAGCAGGCCGACCGTGATCACACCGGAGGCGTCCATGAGGAGCTTGGCCACCGGCAGCCCCCACCTGACGACCGCGCCGGAGTCAGGCAGTCCTGGGATGATCCGGGGGAAGGCCCTGCCTCCGGCGATCATGCCGATGACCAGGGCGACGATCGCGGCGGCCACGGCCGCGAGCGTGAGGCGCGCCGCCCGGCTCATGGCTTCTTTCTCCGCGCGCTGAGCAGGAAGCCGATGCCGACGCCGACGAGCGCGCCGATGACGATGATCAGCCAGACGGGGAACGTCGCGCCGCCCTCCTCGGCCGGCGTCTCGGCGGCCTGCCCAGTGGTGGCGTCGGCGGACGGCGGCGCGGCGCTGGAGGCCGGCGGCGACGCGGGAGGACTGCTGGAGGTCTCACCGGGGCTGGGGGACGGTGTCTCCGCCCCCTCCACCCGGAACGGGATCTCTCCCTCGATGGGGTGCCCGTCGGAGGAGACGACCCGGTAGGCGATCGTGTATTTCCCGTCGGGCAGCGGCCCGTCGACGGCCTGCGTGACCACCGCGCCGTCCACCTCCGGCTTGCCACTCTGGTGCTGGGCGTCTCCGCCGCCCCGCACGAGGACGAACGGCATGCGCACCTTGGCGCTGAACTCGAGCCTGACCTCGTCGAGGGACTCGATCTTGGCGCCCTTGGCCGGAGAACTGCTCTTCAGCGCGTCGTGCGCCAGCGCGGGGGCCGCGGTCCCCAGCACGAGCCCGGAAACGAGCCCAGGAACGAGCAGGGCGGCGGCGAGCATCGCGGTGAGGGCCGCGAACGGGGATCTCTTCATGGCACCCCCAAGGCTACCGACGCCACCGCCCGGTCCGGACGTCGCTCTACAAACCGGCGCAGGCCAGTGCGCGCTGGTACGCCTCCACCGCCCCGTCGGAGTTGTCGAGGTGATCCATGGCCTCGGCCATGGCGTACCACGTGGAGGCCGCGCGGCGGGAGTTGGGCAGCGGCGTCAGCCAGTCACGCACGGAGTCCACGTGCCTGGCGGCCTCCGTGGAGCGGCCGACAGCGCCGTAGACCTTGCCGAGCAGGAGATTGGCCTCGGCGCCCAGCACGTGGCCGAACTCGGGAACCAAATCCTTGCCGATCGTGGCGTGTTCGACGGCCTTGTCGAAGTCACCGGTGGTGTATTCGGCGTAGGCCAGCTCCACGTGCACACGGGCCCTGTCGGTCCGGCTGGTCGAGCTCTGCTCGTGCTCGATGACCGAAGCACGCAGTGCCTCGCGGACGGCCTCCACCTCGGCCGGCCTGGCCCTGAGGCGGCGCTGCAGGAGCGTGAGGCGCATCCTGGCGACGCTGCGCGGCTGGCCCGTCTCCACCTGCACGGCCATGGCCCGCTCGGCGAAGGACAGCGCCTCCTCGTTGTGGCCGGTGGCGTAGGCGACACTGGAGGCGTTCCAGTTGGCGGCCACGATCGAGCGCGGCGTGCCGAGCGCGTCGGCGGCGTTGAGCACCTCGGCCGCGAACTGACGGGCCCGCAGCAGGTCGCCGCGGCGCATGTAGGCCCCGAGCAGCGTGGCGGCCAGTTCGACGAGCTGGTCGGTCCAGGGCAGGCGGCCGTTGCCCGCCAGCATCTGCTCGCCCACCTCGACGGCCTCGGTCAGCCGCTCGCACTCCTTGTAGGCGCGGCAGAGCACCATGGCGATCTCGATGCGGCGCTCGGTGGGCTGCTCTTCCTCGCGCAGCCTGAGCAGAATGGAGATCGCCTCGTCGAGCTCTCCGCAGGCCTCGGTGGCCAGGGCGAGACCGAATTCGGTGTCTTGACGAAGCGCGGTGAGTCCTGTCAGGTTATTGTTCGCCAGCAGCTCGGCGAAGCGCGTGCGGGCCTCTAGGACCTCGCCGTTCTCGAGCGCCAGCCGCGCGTATCCGAGGGCCAGCTCGATGTCCTCCATCTGTTCGGCAGTGACGCCGTTGATCAGGTAGGAGAGCGAGCAGTCCAGCTTCTGGGCCAGCAGTTCCAGAACCGAAGGGGTCGGGGTACGCTTGCCACTCTCGATCAACGAGACGTAACTGTCCGACAACTCGGGATGCGCCAGCTGCGCCTGCGACAGGCCGCGTTGTCGCCGAACCGTCTTAATACGGAGTCCGACCAAGTCAGATGTGGTCACAGTCGTCGCTCCCTGGGAAAATAGTCCGAGCAACCCCACATAGGCGAGGGAGAGCCCCCATGCGTATGCGTTTTGCCCTGTCCGCACTGATCACCGCGATTGCGCTCGTGGTGACCATTGGAGGTAATGCTACGGCCGCGAGTGCCGATTCGTCTTCCCTCTCCTTCAGCATGGACGACAACGAGTGCTGCTGAAGCAGGAATCGGAGGGGGGCGGGCACGCGCACGCCTGACATCGGCCCGACACCGCACCGGGTCCAGGCACGACGGGACACCGCACTGACCCGCGAAGCGCTCGCCCTCTCCCTCGGGCAGGCACACGCCCCGCGCCAGACGTCAGTCTAGCGCGGGGCTTCTATATTTGATCTACATCGCGTTGTCCTCCCGCCCAGGGCGGCCAAGCGGTTACGCTGCCGGTTGACACCGGGTTGGGGCGGCAGCGGAGGCCAGCGTGAGCGAGGCAATCTTCATCCGCATCTTGGGCGCGGTATGCGCGGACCGCAGCGGCCTGCCCATCGATGTCGGCCCGGCCCGTCAGCAGACCGTCCTGGCCATCCTCGCCTCCTCCGCCACCCGTCCCGTGCCGATGGACCACCTGGTCGCCGGAATCTGGGGCGAGAGCGCCGCCCCGCGCAACGCCGAGCAGAGCGTCTACACCTACATCGCCGGCCTGCGCCGCGCCTTCGAGCCCGATCGCCGCAATCGCGAGCCGTCGCGGCTGCTGGCGGGCACCTCGGCCGGCTATGTCCTGCGCGTGGAGCCCCCGCAGGTGGACGCGCTGCTGTTCGCCGACCTGATCAGCCGCTCCCACCTGTCGCAGCGCGACGGAGATGACCGCGAGGCACTCCAGCGGCTCGACCAGGCCCTGAGCATGTGGCGCGGCACCGCCCTGAGCGGCCTGTCCGGGCCCTTCTCCGAGTCGGAGCGCGCCCGCCTGGAGGATCTGCGGCTGGCCGGGTTCGAGCGCCGCGCGGACAGCCTGCTGCGCCTCGGGCGCCACCAGGAGATCACCGACGACCTGCGGGACCTGACCCGGCGTCACCCCCTGCGCGAGCGGGTGCGCGAGCTGCTCATGACGGCTCTGTTCCAGTCGGGCCTGCGGGCGGAGGCCCTGGAGGTCTACGAGCAGGGCAGGGTCGTGCTCGCCGAGGAGCTGGGCCTGTCGCCGGGCGAGGGGTTACGGCGCTGCCACGAGGTGGTGCTGCGCGCCGACGCCGTCACGGCCACGAAGCCACAGGAGCCCATGGCCCCGCCGCACCAGTTACCCCGCCCCCTCGCGGGGTTCGTGGGCAGGGCACGGGAGATCATCCGGCTCAAGGAGCGGCTGGCGCCCTGGGACGACGCCCCGCCACATCCCCTGGTGATCCTCTCCGGACCGGCGGGCGGCGGCAAGTCGGCGCTGGCCACGCATGTCGCCCACCTCGTACGCGACCGCTTCCCCGACGGCCAGCTCTTCGTCAACTGCCGGGGCGCCACCCCTGAGCTTCCCGCTCTGACACCCCTCGACGTGCTCGGGCGCTTCCTGCGCGGGCTCGGCGTGCCGCCCGAGTCGGTGCCCACCGACCTGGACGAGGCGGCCGCCATGTGGCGCAGCTGCCTGTACGACCGGCGGGTGCTGGCGGTTCTCGACGACGCCGCCGACCTGGCGCAGATCCGGCCGCTGCTGTCGGTGCCCTTCGGCAGCGCCCTGCTGGCGACCAGCCGCGAGAGCATGATCTGGGGCGAGGACGCCTTCGAGGTGGAGCTGAACAGGATGTCCCACGTCGAGGCGGCGACGATGCTGGCCAAGCTCGTCGGCGCGGGCCGGGTGGCGGCCGACTCGGGAGAGACGGCCAGGCTCGTACGCCTGTGTGACGGCCTCCCCTTGGCCCTGCGCATCGCCGGGGCACGCCTGGCCGGCCGCCCGGACTGGAGCGTGTCGGCGCTGGCTGAGCGGCTGAGCGACGAGCGGCGCCGCCTGCACGAGTTGTCGGCCGGCGACCTGGCCGTCCGCTCCAGCCTGGCCGGAAGCCACACCGCGCTCGAACGCGGCTCGCGCCCCGTGGACCGGCTGGCCGCGCGCACCCTGGCGCTGCTCGGCCGGCTGCACGTACCGGAGGTGACCGCGGAGGCGGCGAGCGCGCTGCTCGGGATTGCGGCCGAGGAGGCGGAGGCGGCCCTGGAGCGGCTGACGGACGCCCACCTGCTCGACCGCGCCGCCCCCGGCCGCTACCAGCTGCACGACCTGGTCCGCCTCTTCGCCGGCGAGCTGCGGCCGGACGGAGCCCGCGAGGCGTTGATCCGCGCGCTGTCCTACTACGCCGCCTCGACGCGCCTGGCCAGCTCAGTGAGCGAGCCGCACCGCACGCAGGACGCGCCCCTGCTCGACGCCGTGCCGCATGCGGTCAGCGGCTCCGAGGAGGCGACGGCGTGGCTGTTCCAGGAGGAGGTCGTCCTGATGGCGGCGACCGTCCAAGCTCTGAACTCCCCCGACGACGAGGTCGCCCGGCTCGGCGTCAACATCCTCTTCGGTCTCCGCTGGCACCAGGAGCGGAACTATCGGATGGTGGAGAAACTGAACCTGAACGTCCTCGCGCTGCGGGTCAGCGAGAGGCTCGGCGACGACGCGAGCGCGCTGGTGGCGCACGACAACATCGCCAACGGCCTGCGCCTGACGAGGCGCACGGATGAGGCTCTCGAGCATCTCCAGGCGGAGCTGGAGCTGTCCAGGCGGCTCGGCGACGCCTTCTGCGAGATGCGCGCGCTCGGCAACCTGGCCACCGCCTACAACTCGGGCGAGCGCTTCCAGGAGGCGCTGCCCTGGTCGGAGCGCCAGCTCGTGCTGGCCAGGCGCATCGGCGCGCACGTGGGCATCCGGTACGCGCTGATGGCCATGGGCAACGCCCTTATGGGCGTGGGCCGCGCGGAGCAGGCACTCGAGGTGCTGTACGAGGGGCTGGCCGAGGCCGACAAGGCCGGTGACGCCGGCCACAAGGGGCAGATCCAACTCACGATCGGCGAGTGCCACCTGGCCCTCAACGATCCCAAGCACGCCCTCGATCATCTGCTGGACGCCCACGACCTGCTCACGACATCGGGTTACCGCATCCCGCTCGTACGCTGCCTGATCAACCTGTCGCAGGCGTGCCGAGAGCTGGACGATCCCGGCCGCGCCCTGGCCTGGGTCACCGAGGCGGCCTCCCGTGGCGGCGGGCACGGCAACGGCCGCTGGGAGCAGCGCCTCGCGGCGGAGCGGGAGGCCGTGCGCGCCGCCCGCGAGGCGACCTCCGGGATGTCTCGGTAGCCGCGAGGCGGCTAGCGAGAGGTCCCGGTGTCCCTGAGCGCCAGGAAGAAGTCGACCCGGTCGGCCATGGTGGACAGGTCCCTGCCGGTCAGCTCCTCGACCCTGCGGATGCGGTAGCGCACGGTGTTGACGTGCACGTGGAGCTGCTCGGCGCAGGAGTTCCACGACCCGGCGCAGTCGAGGTAGATCCCGAGCGTGCGCACCAGGTCGGACTGGTGCCTGCGGTCGTAGTCGAGCAGCGGCGACAGCAGCCGGGCGGCGAACGAGCGGCGAACGTCTCCCGGCACCGTGGCCAGCAGCAGCGCGTGGGTGTAGATCTCGTCGCTGGTCACCACCCCGCCGGCCCGGGCCTCGGCCAGCCGCCGGGCGTGCCCGGCCTCCTCCACGCCGCCCTTGACGGCGGCGGCGCCGGTCAGCGCGCCGCTGAGGCCGGCGCAGAGGCAGTTGCCCGGCACCGCGGCCAGCACG
>NZ_JBHSPA010000025.1:59626-208577 GCF_042656245.1 Nonomuraea insulae | reverse complement strand
TGGTGAGCCGGGTTCGTCGGGCTTTTGGGGTGGAGCTGCCGATTGTGGCGGTGTTTGAGTGTCCGACGGTGGCGGGGTTGGCTGGTCGTCTGGAGGTTGGTGGGGGTCCGGTGCGGGCGGTGCTGGGGGTGCGGGATCGGCCGTTGGTGGTGCCGGTGTCGTTTGCGCAGCGGCGGTTGTGGTTTTTGCATCGGTTGGAGGGGCCGTCGGCGACGTACAACATGCCGTTGGCGTTGCGGTTGTCGGGGGGGTTGGATCCGGGGGTGTTGCGGGCGGCGCTGGCTGATGTGGTGGGCCGGCATGAGTCGTTGCGGACGGTTTTCGTCGAGGTGGATGGTGAGCCGGCGCAGCGGGTGGTCGAGGCGGGGGAGGCGGATTTCGGCTGGCGGGTGTCGCGGGTCGGTGAGCGGGAGCTTGCTGGGGCGTTGGAGGGGGCGGCCCGGTACGGGTTCGATCTGTCGGCGGAGATTCCGGTGCGGGTCACCCTGTTCGAGCTCGGCGCGGATGAGTACGTGCTGTTGTTGCTGATCCACCACATCGCCGGTGACGGTTGGTCGTTGGCGCCGTTGGCGCGGGATGTGGTGGCTGCTTACACGGCCAGGTCGCAGGGGCAGGCGCCGGGGTGGAGGCCGCTGCCGGTGCAGTACGCCGACTACACCTTGTGGCAGCGGGAGTTGCTGGGGGAGGAGTCCGACTCGGACAGCGCCTTCGCCGAGCAGGTGGAGTACTGGAAGCGGCAGCTGACAGGGTTGCCCGAGCAGCTCAACCTGCCCACCGACCGGCCCCGACCGCCGGTGGCCTCCTACCAGGGCGCGGATTACCTCTTCTCCCTCGATGGTGACCCGCACCGGCGCATGACCGAACTGGCCCGCCAGTCGGGCGCGACGGTGTTCATGGTGTTGCAGGCGGCGATGGCCGCGCTGTTCACCCGGCTCGGTGCCGGCACTGACATCGCGTTGGGCAGCGGGGTCGCGGGCCGCACCGATGATGCCCTCGAGGATCTGGTCGGATTCTTCGTCAACACGGTGGTGCTGCGTACCGACACCTCCGGCGATCCCACCTTCGCCGAACTGCTGGATCAGGTGCGGCACACCAGCCTGGACGCCTACCAACACCAGGACGTGCCCTTCGAGCACCTGGTGGAAGTCCTCAACCCCAACCGCTCCACCGCCCACCACCCCCTTTTCCAGGTGGCGTTCGTGCTGCAGAACGCCCCCGACACCGTCTTCGAACTGCCGGGGGTACGGGCGGGCGTCGAGCCGGCCGGCACCGGCCGGGCCCGATTCGATCTGCTGTTGTCCATGAATGAGCGCAAGGACGGCACCGGCGCGCCGGCCGGCATCGACATCGAGGTCGAGTACGCCACCGACCTGTTCGACGAGGAGACCATAGCCGCCCTGCTGCACCGCTATGCCCGGTTCCTGGACACGGTTCTCGCCGATCCCGGCCGGCGGATCGGCCAGGTGGACATCCTCACCCAGCTCGAACGGCGGCAGGTGCTGGAAGGCTGGAACGACACCGACGTCGACGTCCAGCAGGGCACCCTGGTCGAGTTGCTCGAAGCCCAGGCCCGCCGCACCGCGCATGCCACCGCCGTGACGCTGGGCGAGGAACAGCTCAGCTACGCCGAACTCCACGCACGCGCCAACCAGCTTGCCCGCCACCTGGTGGAGCTGGGCGCGGGCCCGGACCGGCTGGTCGCCGTGGCGCTGCCTCGCTCGGTCGACACCATCATCGCGCTGCTGGCGGTGCTCAAGGCCGGCGCCGCCTACCTGCCGATCGACCCGGACGACCCGGCCGAGCGGCTCACGTTCATGCTCAGGGACACCCAGGCCCTGCTGCTGGTGACGTCGCTGAAGACAGACATGTCCGAGGTGGTCACCGACACGCCCGTTCTCATCCTCGACGCCGACGAGACCCGCGCCAGGGTCGCGGCCCAGCCGGACCGGGACCTGACCGACGCCGACCGCCACGGTCGCCTGGACCCGGCGCACGCGCTCTACGTCATCTACACCTCCGGATCGACCGGCCGCCCCAAGGGGGTGCTGGTCGAGCACCGCGGGCTGGTCAACAACCTGCAGTGGATGCGGCACACCCATCCGGTCGGTCCCGATGACACGCTGCTGTTCCGGACCTCGGTACGGTTCGACTCGGTGGGCCTGGAGATCTGGTTCCCGCTGCTGTCCGGCGCCACGGTGTGCGTCGCGCCCGGCGACGTCGTACGCGACCCGGAATCGCTGGTCTCCTATCTGGCGGCCAACCGGGTCACGGTCGCCCAGTTCCCGCCGTCGCTGCTCGCGAGCCTGCCCGCGCCACCGGAGCACCATGCGGTGACCCGGATCTGGTCCAGTGGCGAGGCGCTGCTGCCCGAACTCGCGGCCGACATCAGCACCCGTTGGAACAGCGCCTTGTTCAACCTGTACGGGCCGACCGAGACCACGATCCAGGTCGCCTCCGCGGTCTGGGACGAGGACATGGCCGACCGGCCCGCGGTGCCGATCGGCCGGCCCACCTGGAACACCGGCCTGTACGTGCTGGACGCCGGCCTGCGGCCGGTACCGCCCGGGGTGGTGGGCGAGCTGTACGTGGCCGGCGCCCAGGTGGCCAGGGGTTACGTCGACCGCCCCGGCCTGACCGCGGAACGGTTCGTGGCCTGTCCGTTCGCCGCCGGCCAGCGGATGTACCGCACCGGAGACCTGGTGCGGTGGACCACCGAGGGCCGGCTGGAGTTCGCCGGCCGCGCTGACGAGCAGGTGAAGCTGCGCGGCTTCCGGGTGGAGCCGGGCGAGGTCGAGGCGAGCCTGGTCGCGCACGCGGGGGTGCGGCAGGCCGTGGTCGTGGCCCGCGAAGACACCCCCGGCGACCAGCGCCTGGTGGCCTATGTGGTGCCCGACCTGGACGCCGCCGCGGCGTTGGCCTCGGACGCCGCCGGGCAGGTCGCCGAGTGGGAAACGATCTACGACTCGGTGTACGCCGGATCTGAGGCGGACGTCTTCGGCGAGGACTTCACGGGCTGGGACAGCGTCTACACCGGTGCCCCGATTCCCCTGGAGGAGATGCACGCCTGGCGCGAATCCGCGGTGGAGCAGGTACGCCGCCATCGCCCGGAACGGATCCTCGAAGTCGGCGTCGGCTCGGGCCTGCTGCTGTCGCAGCTGGTCGAGCACTGCCAGGAGTATTGGGGCACCGACCTGTCCGGCGCCGTGATCAACCGGCTGCGGCAGCAGGTCACCGCTCGGGGACTGGCGGACCGGGTGACCCTGCGGTCCCAGGCCGCCGACGTGATCGACGGCCTGCCGACGGGATACTTCGACGCCATCGTGGTCAACTCGGTGGTGCAGTACTTCCCCGACGGGCCGTACCTGCGGCGGGTCATCACCCAGCTGATCGGGCTGCTGGCAACCGGTGGCCGGCTGGTGATCGGCGACGTCCGGCACGCCGGATCGTTGCGTGCCCTGTACGCCGCGGTGCAGACCGGCCGCGTGGGCAGCGCGGACCAGGCCAAGAACCGGGTCGCGGTGGATCACGCCGTGCTGACGGAGAAGGAACTGGTGGTGGCACCGGAGTTCTTCACCGCCCTGGCCGAGACCGAACCGCGGATCGGCGCGGTCGACATCCGCCTCAAGCCGGGGCATTACCACAACGAGCTGACCCGGCACCGTTACGAAGTCGTCCTGCACGCGGACCCGGCCGAGATCACCGACGTGTCCCAGTTGCCCACCGTCTCCTGGAGCGAGGACCTCCAGCTGGACCAGGTCCCGGCACCGGCACGGATCACCGGCATCCCGAACGCGCGGTTGGTCGGCGAGGTGGCCTGCGAACGCGGTCTGGCAACCGGATCCGCGCCGGCTCCGGCCACCGGTGTGGACCCGGCCGAGCTGACCGAGCGGAGCCGGGCACGCGGCGTCCAGCTGATCCCCACCTGGTCCGCCACGGCACCGGAACACTTCGACGCGGTGCTGCTGCCCGAGTCCGCTGGGCCGGTGTTGTCCGGGGTGTACACCCCCGCCGCCCCCACCGGTTCGCCGCTGCTGTGGGTGAACAACCCGCAGGCGGCTCGCGGTCTGAGCACGCTGCTGACCGAGGTCCGCGAACACCTGGGCGAGCGGTTGCCGGACTACCTGGTGCCGTCGGCGGTGGTGGCCCTCGGCGCGGTGCCACTCACCCCGAACGGGAAACTGGACCGACGGGCGCTGCCGGCTCCGGACTACGCCCGAGTCGGCGGGGGCCGAGCGCCCCAGACCCCGCTCCAAGAGGTGCTCTGCGGGCTGTACGCCGAGGTGCTCAACCTGGCCGAGGTCAGCATCGACGACAACTTCTTCAACATCGGCGGCCACTCGCTGCTCACCACCCGCCTGGTCAGCCGAATCCGCGGAGCGCTCGGCGTGGAACTGCCCATCGCCGCCGTCTTCGAGACCCCCACCGTGGCCGGCCTGGCCGAACAGCTGGGCCGTCGCAGCCACCTTCCGGTCAGGGCCGCGCTGACCCGCCAGGAGCGGCCCGAGGTGCTGCCGCTGTCCTTCGCGCAGCGCCGGTTGTGGTTCCTGCACCGGCTCGAAGGCCGTTCCGCGACCTACAACATGCCCGTCGTGCTGCGCTTGTCGGGCGCCCTCGATCGGGAGGTGCTGCAGACCGCGCTGCATGATGTGATGGATCGGCACGAGCCGTTGCGCACGGTGTTCCCAGAAACCGATGGCGAGCCGCGCCAGGTGGTATTGGGCCAGGTCGACGTCGAGTGGCAGGTTCGCCAGGTCACCGAGGCCGATCTCCCCGACGCCCTTGGCGTGGCGGTCCGGTACGGCTTCGACCTGACCACCGAACTGCCCGTGCGCACCACCCTGTTCGACTGCGGGGCCGACGAGCACGTCCTTCTCATCCTGATCCATCACATCGCCGGTGACGGCTGGTCGATGGGTCCGCTGGCCCGTGACGTGCTCGCCGCTTACACGGCCAGGTCGCAGGGGCAGGCGCCGGCGTGGGAGCCGCTGCCGGTGCAGTACGCCGACTACACGTTGTGGCAGCGGGACTTGCTGGGCGACGAGTCCGATCCGGACAGTCTGTACTCACAGCAGGTGGAGTACTGGAAGCGGCAGCTGGCGGGGTTGCCCGAGCAGCTCAATCTGCCAGCGGACCGGCCCCGCCCGGCGGTGGCGTCCTATGACGGCGCGTACGTGGTCTTCGAGCTGGACCCGGCGCTGCACCGGCGGCTGGCGGAGCTGGCGCTGGGCGCCAACGCGACGGTGTTCATGGTGTTGCAGGCGGCGATGGCGGCGCTGTTCACCCGGCTGGGCGCCGGCACCGATGTCCCGCTGGGCAGCGGGGCCGCCGGTCGTACCGACCGCGCGCTGGAGGACCTGGTCGGGCTGTTCGTCAGCACGTTCGTGCTGCGTACCGACACCTCCGGCGACCCGAGCTTCGCCGAGCTAGTCGAGCGGGTCCGGGAGGCCAGCCTGGCCGCCTACGACCACCAGGACGTGCCGTTCGAGCACTTGGTGGAGGTGCTCAACCCGCAACGGTCCAGCGCGCACCACCCGTTGTTCCAGGTCGCCCTGGTGCTGCAGAACACGCCCGGCCGGGAATTCGAACTGCCCGGCCTGCGGATCCGCCAGGAAGGGGTGGGCGTCGGCAAGTCCCGCTTCGACATGATGTTCAGCCTGTCCGAGCTCACCGGCGACCAGGGCGTGGGCGGGCTCGTGGAGTACTCGACCGATCTGTTCGACCGGAGCACGGTCGAGGGCCTCATCGCCCGCTGGGTGCGGCTGCTGGAGCAGTTCGTCGCCGACCCGCGGCGCCCGATCGGCCAGGCGGAGCTGCTCACAGAGCCGGAGCTGGACCAGGTGCTCCACGGCTGGAACGACACCGCGGCCGACGTGCCGGGGCTGAGCCTGGCCGGCATGTTCGGGCAGTGGGTGAGCCGCACCCCGGACGCGACCGCCGTCGTCCGCGGCGGCGAGTCGCTCACCTACGCCGAGCTGGACGCGCGGGCGAACCGGCTGGCGCACTGGCTGATCGCCCAGGGTGTGCGGCCGGAGCACCGGGTCGGTGTGTCGCTGCCACGGTCGGTGGACCTGGTGGTCGCCGTGCTGGCGATCGGCAAGGCCGGAGGCGCCTACCTGCCCGTGGACCCGGCGTATCCGGCTCAGCGGCGTGAGTTCATGCTGGCCGACGCGGCACCGGCGGTGGTGCTCGACCAGATCCCGGACTTGACCGGCTGCCCGGACACCGATCCGGGCATGGAGCCGGACCTGGCCGGGGCGGCATACGTGATCTACACCTCGGGCTCCACCGGCACACCCAAGGGCACGGTGGTGTCACACCGCGGCCTGGCCAGCATGGCCGCAGCCCAGGCGGACCTCGCCGTCGGCCAGGACAGCCGGCTGCTGCAACTGTCATCACCCAGCTTCGACGCGGCCATCTGGGAGTTCGTCACCGCGTTCGCCGCGGGCGCGACGCTGGTGGTGCCCGAGCAACAGCGTCTGGTCGGTGCGGAACTGTCGGACGTGCTCGCGGCGCAGCGCGTCACCCACGCGCTGATCCCGCCGTCCGTGCTGGCCACAATGCCGTCCGGCGCCGCCGGGCAACTCACCCACCTCACCGGGCTGGTGGTGGGCGCCGAGCCGTGCGCACCGGAGCTGGTACGGCGATGGGCCCCGGGCCGGCGGATGCTGAACGCCTACGGGCCCACCGAATCGACGGTGGTCGCCTCGATGACCGAGCCGATGCGGGCGACCGGTGTGGTCACGATCGGCAACCCGATCGCCAACACCAGGGCGTACGTACTCGACGCGCGGCTGCGACCGGTTCCCGCCGGCGTGGTCGGCGAGTTGTACATCGCCGGCGCGGGCCTGGCCAGGGGCTACGCCAACCGCGCGGCGCTGACCGCGGAGAGCTTCGTGGCCTGTCCCTTCGCCGCCGGGGAGCGGATGTACCGCACCGGCGACATGGTGCGCCGACGCGCGGACGGCCGGCTCGAGTTCGGCGGCCGCTCTGATGAGCAGGTCAAGGTGCGTGGCTTCCGGGTCGAACCCGGCGAGGTCGAAGCCGCCCTGGTCGTGCACCCCGGGGTCCGGCAGGCGGTGGTGGTGGCCCGCGAGGACACTCCCGGCGACCAGCGTCTGGTGGCCTACGTGGTGCCCGATCTGGATGCGGCGGCGGATGCCGGCGCGCAGGTGGCCGAATGGGAAGGCCTCTACGACGCGGTGTACGCCGGGTCGGAGGTGGACACCTTCGGCGAGGACTTCACCGGCTGGGTCAGCTCCTATACCGGCGAACCGATTCCGCTGGGGGAGATGCGGGCCTGGCGTGACGCCGCCGTGGAGCAGGTGCTGCGCTTCCGGCCCGAGCGCATCCTGGAGGTGGGTGTCGGTTCGGGTCTGTTGTTGTCGCAGTTGGTCGAGCACTGTGCGGAGTTCTGGGGCACGGACCTGTCGGGCACGGTGATCGATCGGCTGCGTGGCCAGGTGGCCGCGCGGGGGCTGGCCGACCGGGTGACGTTGCGCGCCCAGGGGGCCGACGTCGTGGACGGATTGCCTGAAGGGTATTTCGACACGATCGTGCTCAACTCCGTCGTGCTCTACTTCCCCGACGGGGACTACTTGCGGCGGGTGATCGACCGGCTGGTCGGGCTGCTGGCGCCGGGTGGCCGGCTGGTGGTGGGCGACGTGCGGCATGCCGGCACGTTGCGTGCCTTCCACGCGGCGGTACGGGCACCGCGGTTCGCCGGGCAACGGGACCGGCTGCGGACCGCGGTGGCGCATTCGGTGATGGTGGAGAAGGAACTGGTGGTGGCGCCGGAGTTCTTCACCACGCTGGCTGATCCGCGGATCGGGGCGGTCGACATCCGCCTCAAGCCGGGTTCCTATCACAACGAGCTGACCCGGCATCGCTACGAGGTGGTGCTGCACAAGGACCCGGCCGACGTCACCGATGTCGCCCACGTGCCCACGCTGGCGTGGGATCCGGACCTCGATCTGGACCAGGTCGCGGCACCGGCCCGGATCGTCGGCATTCCCAACGCTCGTCTGGTGGACGAGGTCGCGTGCGAACAAGCCCTGGACGATGACGTGGTGGTCCCAGCCACCGGGATCGACCCAAACGACTGCATCGAGTGGGGCCAGAAGCGGGGCGTGCAGGCGATCCCCACCTGGTCGGCGGCGTCGGTGGCGCACTTCGACCTGCTGATCCTGCCCGCCGGCACAGGGCCGGTGTTGTCCGGCGGATATACCCCGGCGGCGACCGGCGGATCGCCGCTGCGCTGGCTCAACAACCCGCAAGCCGCACGTGGCCTGGGCCCGCTGCTCACCCAGATCCGCGCAGACCTGGGCCGGCAACTGCCTGAGTACCTGGTGCCCTCGGCCGTGGTGGCCATCGGCGCGGTGCCGTTGACGCCCAACGGCAAGTTGAACCGGGCCCTGCTACCGGTGCCCGAGTACGAAGGCGGCGAACGCTACCGGGCACCGCGGACCGAGCAGGAAAGGCAACTCTGCGCGATGTTCGCCGACGTGCTCGGTATGGACGTGGACCGGATCGGGGTCGACGACAGCTTCTTCGACCTGGGCGGGCACTCCCTGCTGGCGACCCGGCTGGTCAGCCACATCCGGGACACCGCGAGGATCGAGCTGCCGATCGCGGCCATCTTCGAAAGCCCGACCGTAGCCGGTCTGGCCGAGCGCGTGGACGCGGCACCGAAGACCACGCGGCCCGCGCTGCGGCGGATGGCCCGGCCCGGAACGGAGTGACGAGCATGGACACCTCTCTGAAGCACGGTGTGGGGCCGCAGCGAGAGCTGCCCGACATCCGCGTACACCAGCTGTTCGAGGACCGGGTGCGAGCGCACCCGGACCGGATCGCCGCAGTGTGCGACGGCGTCGCGTGGACCTATGACCAGGTGAACCGGCGGGCCAACCAGATCGCGCACGCGCTGCTTGAGCGCGGCGTCAGCGCCGAAGACGTGGTGGGCGTGCACAGCGAGCGGCACCTGGAGTGGCTGGCGTCGGTGCTCGCGGTGTTCAAGGCCGGCGGCGTCTACCTCCCCATCGAGCCGCATTTTCCGGCTGCCCGGATCTCCGCCATGTTGTCCCGCAGCGGGTGCCGGGTGGTGCTCCGCGACGACGACCCCGTCCCCGGCCACTATCCCACCACCGACCCGGGGCTTGCTGTCGGCGCCGGTCAACTCGCCTACCTGTACTTCACCTCCGGCTCCACCGGCGAGCCCAAGGGCGCCATGTGCGAGCACGCCGGGATGCTGAACCACATCCTGGCGAAGATCGAAGACCTGGGCATCGAGCCGGGGCAGGTGGTCGCGCAGACCGCGCCCCAGTGCTTCGACATCTCGTTGTGGCAGCTGGTGGCCCCGCTGCTGGTCGGCGCCCAGACGCTGATCGTGCCGCAGCGGGAGATCCTGGACCTGGAGCGTTTCCTCGACACCGTGGTCGGCGGCGGAGTGGAGGTGCTCCAGGTGGTGCCGTCATACCTGGAAGTGATGCTGACCCACCTGGAGCAGCGCTCCCGCACCCTGGGACGGCTGCGATGCGTGTCCGTGACCGGTGAGGAGCTGAAGTCCGAGCTGGTGAACCGCTGGTTCGCCCGCTTCCCTGACATCGCCCTGGCCAACGCCTACGGGCTCACGGAAACCTCCGATGACACCAATCATGAGGTGCTCACCGGCCCGCCTGACGGCGACCGGATCTCGCTCGGCCGGCCGATCCGCAATGTTCGCATCTACCTGCTGGACGAACACGGAGAACCAGTCCAGGACGGCGAACCGGGAGAGATCGTCTTCGCCGGGGTGTGCGTCGGCCGGGGTTACATCAACGATCCGGAGCGTACCGCCGCCTCGTTCGGATCCGATCCGTACCGGCCGGGCGAGCGCAGCTACCGCTCCGGCGACTGGGGCCGATGGCGGCCCGACGGCAAGCTCGAGTTTCTCGGCCGCCGCGACGCCCAGGTCAAGATCCGTGGCTTCCGTATCGAGATCGGTGAGATCGAGAACCACGTGCTGAAGTCCTCCGGGGTACGGGACGCGGCCGTGGTGGTCACCGAAACCCCCGATGGCGAAAAGCACCTGGTCGCCTACTTCACCGGCTCCGCCGAGCCGCACCAGCTCGGCCCGCGGCTGGCCGCCGCGCTCCCCGAATACATGGTCCCCCACTGGTTCGAGCGGCGAGAGGCGTTGCCGCTGACCGGAAACGGCAAGGTGGACAGGAAAACGCTCCGCGCGCAGGCGGCGACGCTGGTCTCCGCCGCGAACCAGGCCGGCGAGCCGGGCGCTCCGCTGACACCGGCCGAGCTCCGGCTGGCCGAGGCGTGGGCCGACGTGCTGAAGATCCCGGTGGACCGCATCACCCGGCAGGACGACTTCCTCGGGCTCGGCGGGACCTCGCTCACCGCGGTCAAGGTCGGGATCGCCCTGGGCTCGGCGGTGACGCTGAAGGACCTCGTAGCGCACCCGGTGCTGGCCGATCTCGCCCTCGTCATCGAAAGGAACACCACGAATGACGCCAGCTGACCTGGAACTGACCCCGGGCAAGCCCCCCATCCTGCCGGTGAGCGAGCCGGTGGCCGCGGCCGAGTGGGTCGGAGAGTACCGGGCGCTGCTGACGGAGGTGCTGCTCCGCCACGGCGCGGTGCTGGTACGCGGCCTCGGGGTGCGTGACGCCGCACTGCTGGGGCAGCTCAGCGCGCAGCTGATGGAGTCGACGGTGATGGACCGCGAGGCGTTCGCCCGTCGTCACCCGCTCGGGAACTCGGTGTTCTCCTCCCTGGAGTGGCCGCCGGACCAGCCCATGTGCATGCACCACGAGCAGAGCTACCTGCTGGAGGTGCCGCGGCTCCTGGCGATCGGCTGCTTCGCCGCCCCTGACTCGGGCGGGATCACCGGCCTGGCCGACGCGGAGGCGGTGCTGGCCGAGCTGCCCGAGCCGCTGGTGGCACGTTTCGCGGAGACGGGCTGGACGCTGAGGCGTTCCTTCAACGACGTGGTCGGCCTGCCGTGGCGGGAAGCGTTCGGCGGGGATGACCGGGAGGCGGCGGAGAAGTACTGCCAGGCCAACCGGATCACCTGCGATTGGCGGCCCGACGGTCTGCGTACCTCGCAGACCCGGCCCGCAGTGCTGGACCACCCGCTCACCGGCCGTCCGGTCTGGTGCAACCAGATCGCCTTCCTCAACGAGTGGACCATGGATCCGGCGGTCCGCGAGTATCTCGTCATGCAGCTGGGCGCGGACGGCCTGCCGTTCAACACCGGCTACGGCGACGGCGAACCGGTCGACGCGGAGACGATCCGCACGATCAACGAGGTGTACGAGTCTCTCACTCTGCGCGAGCCCTGGCAGGCCGGCGACCTCCTGCTGGTGGACAACGTCAGGATGGCGCACAGCCGCGAGCCCTACCAGGGGCGCAGAGAGATCGGCATGGTGCAGGGCGACCCGGCGCCTACGCCGCGCGGCTGAGCCGGATCGCCGTTTTGCTGTCCGGGATGCTCCAGCCGTGCCTGCACTCGTGCTGCAGCACCGGGTTGTCGGCTTCGTGGTCGGTGGGCATCAGCCGGTTCATGAGCGAGCCCAGGCATGCCTCCCGGAACCCGGGATGCGGCTTTTCCGCATGGTCGCGTGCCAGCACCAGGAACGCCGGATCGACGGTCTTGAGCTGGCCGTCCTCGTCGATGACCTCCAGCCAGGAATGGGCGATGTCCAGCATGCCGAGGATCCAGCCGCGCCGGGTCCTGGCCTCGAAGCCGGCCGCCCGGCATTTCTCCGCCAGATCCAGCGAGGCGGGAATGCAGGGCAGGAACCCGTGCGGGAGCAGCAGCTCCGACCGGCGCTGGAGCTGCTCGGGAATCTGGATCCATCGGTAGCCCTCGCTGTACTCCAGCGCGATCTCGCGCAGGCGAGCCGACCGGAGCGTGCGCTGCGCCCCATCGCTCACCATGACCGCGTCGAGGGCGGATCCGTCCGGGGCCATGGTGAGCGATTCGGTCCGGCCGCCGTAGACGCCGGGCCGCGGACGCGCGATGTTCCAGCTCCGGTCGCCGTCGCCGCAGCCTTCGGGATGCGGGCACGACGTCTCGATCGCGAAGGTCCACCGACGGGGCGTGTACAGGGTCTCCGGCGCGTCGTGCATCCAGCGCAGCGCGTACTTCATGGCCATCTCGGGGCCGGAGGTGCCGGATCCCGAGTAGAGGGCCAGGTTGGTCAGGTCGTAGCGGTCGAAGCGGATCTGCCCACTGCTGTCGGAGTAGGGCAGGCCGTGGTCGACCAACGCCTTAAGCAGCGGTTCCCCGCCACCCAGTAATTCGCCGGCTCGTTTCCACTCCACCGTCTCGTCGCGGAACTCCGGCGGGATACGGAACAGCCTATTGAGCGAGTCAAGCCAGGCGTCAAGGATCCGTGCGTCCATGACTTGTAGCTTATCTACATAAATCTGGGGATGGGTTGATTTTATTCATGGATTGTAGAAGACTACTTCCTATTGTTCGGTTGCAGGCGCTCTACCTTAGGAATTTCGTGGCTTCTCCTATGCGTGAGATATGAGCAATTCCGACACCCTCGAGTTATCATTGACCGAGCTGTTCGAGACGCAACTACGGCGGGCGCCCACAGCGACGGCAGTAGCATGTGGCACCGAAACTTTGTCTTACCGAGAGCTCAATACGCGGGCGAATCGCCTCGCGCACTGGCTTATCGCCCAGGGAGCCGGCCCGGAAAAGCTGGTCGGCGTGATGGTGCCGCGGTCGGTGGACATGGTGGTCGCCCTGCTGGCCGTCGGGAAGGCAGGCGGGGCGTTCCTGCCGCTGGACCCGACCTATCCCGCCGAGCGGCTCGACTACATGATCGCCGACGCGGCGCCGTTGCTGGTGCTGGACGAGGCGCTCGCCGGAGCCGACTACACGGCCTACCCCGAGTCCGACCCCGTCGTGCACCGCCCCGCGCTCGGGGCGGCGTACGTGATCTACACCTCCGGGTCGACGGGACGGCCCAAGGGGGTCCTGGTCACCCACACCGGCGTCGCCGACCTGGCGGCGACCCAGGTCGAACGGCTCGCGGTGACCGCGGACAGCCGCTACCTCCAGCTCGCCTCGCTCAGCTTCGACGTGGCCTTCGGTGACTTCTGCACCGCGTTCGCCGCCGGCGCCACCCTGGTGATCCCCGAACCGGGTCGCATGGTGGGCGCGGTGGTGCGCGATCCCACCGGGACCCGGTTCATGATCGGCATCCGCGAGCTGACGACGTCCCGGATCACCCACGCCGGCATTCCGCCATCGGTGCTGGCGGCGATCCCCGCCGGCACGGAGTCGCAGTTGCCCGACCTGGTCACGCTGATGACCGGTGGTGAGCTCTGCCCGCCGGACCTGATCCGCCGCTGGTCCGCCGGCCGGCGGATGGTCAACGCGTACGGACCTACCGAGTCGACGGTGTGCGCGGCGATGAGCAGGCCACTGTCGGCCGCCGATCCGGTGGCGCCGATCGGCCCCCTCGTGGCGGGCACCCGCGGATACGTACTGGACCGGCGGCTACAGCCGGTCCCGGCCGGCCAAGTGGGCGAGCTGTACCTGGCGGGAAAGGGCCTTGCCCGCGGATACGTCGGCCGGACCGCCCTGACCGCGACCCGTTTCGTGGCGTGCCCCTTCTCCGCCGGGGAGCGGATGTACCGGACCGGGGACCTGGTGCGCTGGCGTGACGACGGACAACTGGAGTTCGTCGGCCGAGTCGATGACCAGGTCAAGATAGGCGGGCATCGGGTTGAGCCGGGCGAGGTCGAGGTGGCGCTGACCGCGCATCCGGCGGTGCGGCAGGCCGTCGTGGTGGCCAGGGAGGACACCCCCGGCGACCGGCAACTGGTGGCCTACGTCGTACCCGCTGATGTCGACACCGGCGCCGTCCTGAAGTACCTGGCCGCGCGCCTGCCCCATCATCTGATCCCCGCGGCGATCCTGCCCGTGGAGGCGGTCCCGCTCACCCCGAACGGCAAAGTGGACCGCCGGGCTTTACCAGAACACTCTCCAACCACGCTAGGACGAGCACTGTGAACGATCGCATCGAGAACATTGTGATCCTGGGCGGTGGCACCGCCGGCTGGATGGCCGCCGCATATCTGGGCAAGGCCCTCCAGGGCACGGTCACCATCACCGTGCTGGAGGCCCCCACCATCCCCCGGATCGGCGTCGGCGAAGCCACCGTGCCCAACCTGCAGCGGGCCTTGTTCGACTACCTTGGCCTGGCCGAAGAAGACTGGATGCGGGAGTGCAACGCCAGCTTCAAGATGGCGGTCAAGTTCGTCAACTGGCGGACCCCCGGCGCGGGTGAGGCCACGGCGCGGGAATGGCAGGGCCGGCCCGACCACTTCTACCACCCGTTCGGACTGTTGCCCGCGCACGACCAGATCCCGCTGTCGCACTACTGGTCGCTGCGGGTGGCACAGGGCGAGACGACCGAACCGTTCGACTACGCCTGCTTCCCCGAGACCGCGGTGATGGACGCCAAGCTGGCCCCCCGGCGGTTCACCGGCGAACGTGCCACCAACAACTACGCCTGGCACTTCGACGCCAGGCTGGTGGCCGACTTCCTGGCCCGCTTCGCGACCACCAAGCAGGGTGTCGTCCACGTCCAGGACGAGATGACCGAGGTGCTGCGGGATGAGAGCGGTTTCATCACCGCGCTGCGCACCAAGGGGGGCAAGCTCCTCGAAGGCGACCTCTTCGTGGACTGCTCGGGCTTCCGCGGCCTGCTCATCAACCAGGAGATGGCCGAGCCGTTCATCGACATGAGCGACCACCTGCTGTGCGACAGCGCGGTGGCCACCTCGATACCGCATGACGACGACGCCAATGGCATCGAGCCCTACACGTCCTCGATCGCGATGAGCTCCGGCTGGTCGTGGAAGATCCCGATGCTGGGCCGGTTCGGCACCGGCTACGTGTACTCGAGCGCCTTCGCCGACAAGGACGCGGCGACCGAGGAGTTCTCCCAGATGTGGGACCTGCCGGAGGACACCCGGTTCAACCACATCCGGTTCCGGGTGGGGCGCAACCGCCGGGCCTGGGTGAAGAACTGCGTCAGTATCGGCCTGGCCTCCTGCTTCCTGGAGCCCCTGGAGTCGACCGGGATCTACTTCACCTACGCGGCGATCCACCAGCTGGCCAAGCACTTCCCGAACCGGGGCTTCGACCAGACGCTGGTCGACCGGTTCAACCGCGAGATCGAAGACATGTTCGACGACACTCGCGACTTCCTCCAGGCCCACTTCTACCTGTCGCCGCGCACCGACACCCCGTTCTGGCGCGCCAACAAGGAGCTGTACCTGACCGACAACATCCGTGAGAAGATCGCGATGTTCAAGGCCGGAGTCCCGATCAACCCGCCTGCCTCGGACGAAGCCACCTACTACGGCAACTTCGAGGCCGAGTTCCGCAACTTCTGGACCAACGGCAGCTACTACTGCATCTTCAGCGGGATGGGTCTGCAACCCGACCATCCGCTCCCGGTGCTCACCTACAAGCCGGAGTCGGTCCAGGGCGCTCAACAGCTGTTCGACGCGGTCAAGCAGAAGCAGCGGGAGCTGGTGGAGACCCTACCCACCATGCACGAGTACCTCAAGCGGCTGCACGGCGCCGGTTAGGCAGCACCGGTGAGCAGCGGGGGCGCGGCGGCAGTCGGCGAGGACGACTTCAGAGCCTGGATGACCCGGTATCCCACTGGCGTGGCGGTCGTGACCACCACCGACGCGGACGGGCATCCCCGGGGTATGTCCTGCTCGTCGCTGTCCAGTGTGACCCTGGACCCGCCCACCGTGGCAGTGTGCCTGCGTACCGACGCCGTCACGTGTGTGGCGGTCGAGGCGCGCGGGGAGTTCGCGTTGAACCTGCTGCACAGCGGTGGGCGGCACGCGGCGCAGACCTTCTCCGGTCCGGTCGCCGACCGCTTCGCCGCCGTGGAGTGGCAATGGTCCAACGGGAAGCTGCCCTGGCTGAGAGCGGACACCTACGCTCTGGCCGAATGCCAGGTGGCCGGTACCGTCATCGTGGGGGACCACACCATCGTGCTGGGTACGGTCACCGGGCTGAGGGCGGGCGACGGCGATCCGCTGGTGTACGCCCACCGTGAATACCGCAAGCTTCAGCCGTGAGCAACGGTCCTCGGCTGGTGGTTCTTCGAGACCGGGTCGTGACGGGCGGTTCCGGCCGGGCACGAGAAGCGAGCTTCTCGTGCCCGGCTCCACCATCAACCGGCCAGGACCAGCTCACACAACTCCGCGGCGCTCAGCTGATCGAAGTGAGTGGTAAGGGCGCTTATCCAGCGCTCAATACCGAACGCGACGCACCCGGTGAAGGCGGGGCTCCCGTCCGCGGTCCGGATGTCGCAGCGTTCGCCGAAGAAGTTCCGGTGGAAGTTGACGGAGGCGATGGCCAGCGTGCCTCCGTACAGGAACTCTTCCTTGACCGGGAACAGCTGGGCCATCAGCGCCCGCGCGCCGCCCGATCCGCCTGATTCGAAGAACGGATCCGTCGCCGGCTCCACCTTGACCGGCAGCCCCAGCGTGGCGAGGTAACCGGTGAGCATTTCCTTGTACGAGCTCAGATGCTCCCGGACCGTGTCCCGATCACCGACGCAGACGACTTCCCGCATCGAGAAACCGAGCAGCCGCCGCAGGCCGTCATAGTGGTCCTCGCGGCGAAAACAGGTCGCCACCGTGGTCACCTGGCGCGGCAGGTCGAGCTGTTGCCCGGCCAGGTCGAAATACACCTGGTAACAGGCCGCCGACGGCAGCGCGTACGCCGGATCGGTCAGCGCCGTCGCCGGCACCGTGGACCCGGCCAGACCGGTGTCGCCGTACTGCGCGATGGTCTCGCTGTTGAGGCCCGAACCGAGCAGCGCCAGGTGCGGAAAGTTGCGGAAATAGTCGATCCGCTCCAGATCCGCCACCGGCACCAGCGGTGGGTACAACATGGCGGCGGCACCGGACTCGGCGGCCCAGCCAGTGAATCTGGTCTCCAGCGCGGCCCGGAGCCGCACCAGATCAGGACCAAGCGTTGCCAGCACCGAAGAACCTCTTCTCGATCGCGGCCAGGGTACGGAAATCCTCGGGAGTCACTTCTTCCATGCGAATTTCCTCGCCGGTGTGCTGTTCGAGCACCACCAGGAAGCCGACGAATCCCACCGAGTCCAGGACGCGGCTCTCGATGAGATCCAGGTCCGGGGGAATCTCGGTCAGCTCGGGGTTCTTGGACAGTAGGTACTGCACGGCGATGTCGATGGTCGGCAAGGTCATGACTGCGGCGACTCTTTCGTTGGTGCGGTTTTTCCCAGGCCCAACATGGCAGCGACGCGGTTGTACTGCATTTCGTTGCTGCCGGAGTAGATCCGGCCGGCCACGGCATTGCGGACGTCCTTCTCCAGGCCGTACTCGGACATGTAGCCGTTGCCGCCGAAGACCTGTACCGCGGTCAGGCTCGATTCGAGGTTGGCCTCACTGGTGAGCAGCTTGGCGATGGCCAGCTCGGTGGTGACATTGGCACCCGTGAGCAGACGTTCGCCGGTGTCGTACAGCCATTTCCGTGCGGTCTCCAGCCGGATCTTCATGTCCACGATCTTGTGCGCCACGGCCTGGAAGGAGCCGATCGGCTGCCCGAACTGCTGCCGCTTCCTGGCGTACTCGACGCACCGATCCAGCCGGTGCTGCATCTCGCCCACGTTGACGATGAACGAGAACAGGATCTCCCGCTTCATCACGTGGTCCAGCACGAGGAAGCCACCGCCCACCTGGCCCAGCACGTGCGAGGCGGGCACCCGGCAGCCGTCCAGATACAGCTCACTCACGGGCGAGGTGCGCAGCCCCATCTTCGCCACCGGCGCGCCGACGCCGAGTCCGGGCGTGTCACCCGGGACCAGGAACGCGGTGATCCCGAGCGCGCCGGCGTCCGGCCGGGTCCTGGCGTAGATCACGATCAGGTCGGCGATCGGGCCGTTACTCACGAAGATCTTGCTGCCGTTGAGGACGAAATGGTCGCCGTCGCGTTCTGCCGTGGTGCGCATCTGGAGTGCGTCCGAGCCGCTCTCGGTCTCGGTGATGGCATGGGCGCCGATCGCGTCGCCGGTGCAGATCGCGGGCAGGTACCGGTCCTTCAGCTCTGCCGACCCGAAGTCCTGTAGCGGCACGCCGGTGCTGGCCATGCTGGTGGTGACGGAGAAGCTCAGCCCGCCGTCCCGGCAGCCGAGGCCCAGCCCTTCGAGGACGTACATGGTGGTCAGCAGATCCTGCCCGAGCCCGCCCCAAGGCGAGCCGAAGGGCAGGCCGAGGATCCCGGTCTTCTGGATCAGCGCCCACTTCTCGCGGGGAAAGACGCCCTGGGCGTCCTGCTCCACGTGATCGGCGCTGAGGTCGTCACACCAGCGGGCCAGGCCGGCACGCAGCTCGACCTGCTCGGGGCTCCATCGGATCATGACGTCGCCCTCTCAGTAAGCGGAGTACTCGTCCCCGCCCAGGATGTGCACCTCGTCGCCGCGCAGCGCGGGGGAGAAGACACACACCAGCCGGAGATCCTCCTCCTGACTGGCGACCAGGAAATGCGCGTCGTGCTGGTCGAGCGAGTACAGAGTCCCCGGGGTGAGCGGATGCGAGGTGCCGTCCATGTCGATGACCTCACCACGGCCCGCGATGCAGTAGCACGACTCGAAGTGATTGCGGTACTCCAACCGGGATTTGGTGCCGGCCCGCACCACTGTGTCGGTGATCGTATATCCCAGCCCGTCGGAGCCGACCAGGAAGCGGCGGCTCACACCGTTACCCCATTCCACCGAGGGGACATTCTCAAGGTGCCGAATAATCACGACAAACCTCCCTGGCCCTGTGCCGCGGTGACGAATGCATCAATTGACGAGACCGTCCGGAAATTGGTCGGATCCAGCTCGGAGTAATTGAGCAAGACCTTGAAGTTCTCCTCGAGCCAGGCGATTAGTTTGAGGATGCCGAGGCTGTCGATCACTCCGTTGGCGATGAAATCGTAGTCGTCGGTCAGTTCGTCGGCACCGACGCCGTCCAAGAATTCTGTCAGGACGAACTGTTTGATCGAATCGGCGTGGCTCATGGTTACCTTTCTTGCGTTCTGACAGCTACCGCCCGGTGATGGCGTTGCGGTCGATCTTTCCGGTGGAGGTACGCGGCAGCGGGTCGTCGGTGACGCCGAGCACCGCGGGAATGGCCGCGGTGGGCAACAGCCGGGCGCAGACCTCTCGCAGTCGCAGGCTGTTCAGCGTGCTGCCGGCGTCCCGGCGGACCATGGCCACCAGCCGATGACCGGCGAGTTCGTCAGGCAGGGCCACGACCGCGGCTTCCCGCACTTCGGCATGCCCCAGCAGCGCCTGCTCAACGGTGGCCGTGTTCACCGCGACGCCTCGCACCTTCACCTGGAAGTCATTACGCCCGACGAGGAAGGTCCGCCCGTCGGCGTCGCGACGGACCAGGTCACCGGTGCGGAAATAGCGCACCGAACCGCCATCGGGCTGCGGCAGATCGACGAACCTCTCGGCGGTGCGTGCCTCGTCGAGATAGCCGCTCGCCTGAAAGGGCGTGGACACGTAGAGCTCATCGTCCACGATCAGGCTCCGCACGCCGGGTAGCGGCGTGCCCAGCGGCAGCGGCGCCGTGTCGGTGACGCCCACTTCGTGGATGAAGCTGTCGTTGGTTTCTGTGCACCCGTACAGGTTGTGGACGCGGGCCTTCGGGAAAAGCTGCGGCAGCGCGCTCAAGGTGCGCTGCGGCAGAACGTCTCCGGTGGTGATGACATGCTTGACCGCATCGAGCCCGGTGGTCGGCGACGCCGCGTCCAGCAGCAGCGCGAAGAATGTCGGCACAGCCTGGACCAGGTCGACTTGGTAGCGGTCGAGCAGGTCGAGCAGGTGGTGCCCGTTGACCACGTGCTCGGTGTCGACCAGCACCACCCGGCCGCCGTGCGCCAGCGTCGTCCAAACGTCCAGCAGGCTCAGGTCGAAGTTCAGTGGAGCGAAACTGAGCACCGACTGGCCGGGGCCGATGCCGAATGCCGTACCGGCCCAGGCGATGAAGCGGTTCACCGCACCGCGAGCGAGTGGCACGATTTTCGGCTGCCCGGTGGATCCGGAGGTGGTGAACATGAAGGAGACATCGGCGTCGCGGCCGAATGCCTGCCCTGGCGGGACTTTGACCGGATCATGCTCCAGCGCCGGGGTGGACAGCAGGAAACGTCGGCCGGAGAGCACGCAGGCCAGGATTTGGGCAATCGTTTCCAGTGATTTCCGGGCGACAATACGCAGCGGTTCGTCACTAGGCAGATCGGACTCTTTCGCCAGTGCGAAGAGCTCACCGTAACTAATCTCGTGGCCGGGCCAAACCAGCGCGGGTGCGGCGGGCCGGTGGTGCACGTGATAGAGGAAGTTGTCGCGTAAGTCGAGGCCGTCAGTCATTGACAGCCCCGGTCAACAAGCACGCCAGGATGCTCACTCCCCGTTCGACATGCCGGCAGGATGCTCACTCCCCGTACCGCATGTGCGACGGGATGATCACTTCGCACAGGACCATATCATAACAACAGGACGTCCCGTAACAGAGGAATCAAGCTGCCACATGGTGTATCAATTGGAGCTTTCTGCTGGTCAGAAGAGTGTATGGGTCGCGCAACAACTCAACCCTTCGGACCGTTCCCTCAACATTGCCGGTTACGGCGCAATTGCCGGCGCGATTGACTCAGCGCACTTCGAGGCCGCGCTGCGGACCGTACTCTCCGAAGTCGAGGCACTACGGGCTCGGTTCGAACTGACCGGTGAGGGGCTGCATCAAGTCATCTCCGAGTCCCTGGACTGGTCCCTGCGCCAACTCGATTTCTCGGCCTCGGCCGACCCTCTGGCCGAGGCCGAGCAATGGATGCGCACCGATGCGGCGCTCGAGTTCGACATGGCCAACGGCCCGCTCTTCCGCTGGGCCCTCATCAGGGTCGAGCCGGAACTCTATCTCTGGTACCAGGCCATGCACCACATCATCGTGGACGGCTTCGGTCTCTCCCTGATCACCTCGCGGGTGGCGGATGTCTATACCGACCTGGCGGCCGGTGATCCGGTCAGGGAATGTCCGCCGACCTCACTCGCCCAGGTCATCGACGAGCACACCCGCTACGCCGCCGGGCCCGACTTCGCGGCGGACCGGGAGTTCTGGCTGGCGCGGCTGCCCGGCAAACCCCGGGTGGCGAGCCTTGCCACCCGGGTATCGTCCGACACCAGTGCCTTCATCCGGGAGAGCAGCCGGATCACCCCCGCCGACGTGGACCGGCTCCGCGCCGTGGCTCGCCGGCTGAGGGTTCCCTGGTACGGCGTCGTGATCGCAGCCGTGGCGGTGTACCTGAACAGAGTGACCGGCCTGCGGGACATCGTGCTCGGCCTGCCGGTGGCGGCCCGGCCGAGCCCGGTGGCTCGCCGCACTCCAGCCATGCTGACCAACGTGGCCCCGATGTGCCTGACCGTCGATCCGGCGCTCGATTTCGACGCGATGGTGGTCGCGGCGGCCGCCGAACTCATGGTGGCGCACGAACGCCAGCGTTACCCGTACGAGCTGATCATCCATGAGCTCTCCGGCCTGCCGGACGGCCGGCGGCAGCTGGGTCCCGAGGTCAACGTGATCGCGTTCAACACGAGCCTCACCTTCGGCGGCTTTCCTTCCACGCCGTACAACCTGAGCGCGGGCCCGGTCGAGGACATGTCCATCAACATCTACGACAGGCCGGATCAGAGCGGGATGCTGATCGAGTTCGACGGCAACGCGGGCTTGTACCGCCCGGAGGAACTGCGCTCCCACCTGGACCGGTTCGTGGACCTGCTCCGCGCGTCGGCCTAGTGTCGTAATCCTCGCAGAAGGAGTTCGAGATCCGCCGCGACCGGGGCAAGCTGAGCAGGGACGCGTCGCGGCGGATCCCGAATCTCCGGCAACTTGACCATGTTGCCGTTGGCATCTAGCCTCGGGTCGGAATTCATGTGATTTTTCCTAGTATACTTGCGCGCCCATGCACCTGCATTGCTAGCCATATCGGGGGAAGCTTGCCGATATATTCTGCTGCGAGCGAGATTGTCCTTGATGACATTTTCATGCGGCTCCCTGACTTTGTCACAGACATGGATGTCTTCCTCAAACTCGAGGCGTTCAACCCAGCCGGTTCCCTGAAACTCAAGACCGCTGTCGGATTGGTCGACAGTGTGTTATCCGCGGGCATTCTGACCCGGCCGCACGGTCGTTTGATCGAATCCAGCTCGGGAAATCTGGGAATCGCACTGAGCGTGGTCGCCGCGGAACGCGGATTCCCACTCACCATCGTCACCGACCTGAACGCGAACCGGCAGGCGATCCAGACGATGGAGGTCCTGGGCACCGAGGTCGTGGTGATCGACCGGCGGGACCAGAACGGTGGTTACCTGCAGCAGCGCATCGCCTACATCCAGCGCGAGCTCGAGCGGGACCTGCGTCTGATTTGGCTGAACCAGTACGCTGACCTGGCCAACGCCCACGCCCACCGGGACCGCACCGCCCGGAATGCCCACGCCGAACTGGGCACCATCGACGTGCTCGTGGTGGGCGTAGGCTCCACCGGCACCCTGATGGGCTGTTTGGAGTATTTCGGCGAGCACAGTTTGCACACCCGCATCGTGGCCGTGGACATCGAAGGATCGGTGACGTTCGGAGGTGCTCCGGCGCCTCGCCACATTCCCGGCATCGGCAGTAGCCGCAGGCCGGAAATCTTCACCGACTCGGATGCTTTCGACAAGGTGCTCGTCGGTGAGCCGGACACCATCGCCATGTGCCGCCAAGTGGCCAGAAAGTATGGCCTGCTGATCGGCGGCTCGACCGGCTCCGCGCTCACCGCGGTGCAGCAGATTTCCAAGTCCATTGCGCCCGGAAGCCGAGTGGTGGTCATTTCTCCGGACCTCGGTGACCGATATCTGGACTCGATCTATTCCGACGACTGGATCAAGTCGCGTTACGGTGACACGTTCACCGAGGCAAGTGGGAGCAGCTTTGTTTGAATTCGACGTGGTGCCCGGGACAGTGGTCGCCGAAGTTCTTGGGGCGAACCGGGAACAGGTCCTCGACCTGGTACGGGATGCCTACCTATGGCACGAGCAAAACCAGACCGTCAATCCGGACAGCTACTTCCTGCGCTTTCCCGAGAAGCCCGAGGCCCGCATCATCGCGCTGCCCGCGTACGTCGGCGGCACAGTCGGCAAGGCCGGAATCAAGTGGATCAGCAGCTTCCCGGGGAACATCGACCAGGGTGTGCCGCGGGCCTCGGCCGTGCTGCTGCTGAACGACTACGCCACCGGGCACCCGATCGCCTGCCTGGAAGCGGCCGGTATCAGCGCCGCCAGGACCGCGGCCTCAGCGGCTGTCGCCACCGCCGCGCTGACCGAGCAGGCGCCGCGGGTCTCGATGGTGGGCGCCGGGGTCATCGCCCGCACCATCCTCGACTACCTGCTGGCGTCGGGCCTCCGGCCGGCCGCTCTGGACGTGTACGACCTGGAGACCGGCAGCGCCGAACACCTTGCCCGGTATGCCAAAACCCAGATCGACCACGTGTCAGTGGTGCCGACCCTCGACCATGCCCTTCAGAGCGACCTGATCGTCTTCGCCACCACGGCGGCCTCGCCGTATGTCGGCGCTGCCACCGAGCTGCGTCCGGGGCAGGTGCTCCTGAACATCTCGCTCCGCGACCTGGCTCCCGAGCTGTTGCTCGGCGCCGACAACATCGTCGATGACGTCGAACACTGCCTGAAGGCACAGACCTCTCCGCACCTGGCGGAGCAGTTGTCCGGGGGACGGGACTTCATCACCGGCACCATCGGTGGCCTGCTGCGGGGACAGGTCAGTCTCGACCCGGACCGGCCGGTGATCGTCTCGCCGTTCGGGCTGGGCGTGCTCGACATCGTCGTCGGCCAGTTCGTACTGGAGCAGGCGCGTCGAACCGGCCAGGCGATCGGGATTCCTGGTTTCTTCGGCGAAACGACGCGCTGGTAGTCGGTCCGGCCCTGGCGCCCGCCGGCGGATCCCACCGATCACGCCTGCTCCACTGCGGCTGGGGCTCCCGCCGCATCACCGCCAAGGTGGTTATGAGGTCTCCGGGGCGCAGGTTCTACTTGGTCGTCGAACCCGCTGCCGGAGACCTCCTATTTCAGCCCAGCGGTCATGGAAACCAGGATCCGACGCTTGCCCGTGAACGGCTGCCTGCCGTGGGCGCAGCGCATGTTGTCCACGATGAGTACGTCGCCCGGCTCCCACGGGAATGCGAAGGACGCCGTGTCGTACGCTGCCTTGATCGCGCTCAGGTCCTCAGCCGGGATGGGCGACCCATCGCCGAAGTAGGCGTTGCGGGGCAGGCCGTCCTCGCCATAGATCTCCATCAGCGTCTCGTAGATGTCCGGCGACAGGCTGGAGGCGTGGAAGAGGTTGGCCTGGTTGAACCAGACGCGCCGCCCCCGGTAGTCCTGGTGCGCGGGGCGGTGATGCCGCGTACGCAGGCCGTCCGGCGTCCACTCGAACTCCTGGTTGTGCGTCTTGCAGTAGGCCTCTACGTCGGCGGGCTCCTCGGTCTGGAACGCCTCCTGCCACGACAGGCCGATGTCGGAGCGGTACGACCGCGTGTACACCACGCCCTCGGCGAAATGATCGAGCACGCGCTGGGGGAGCAGCCTGTACACCGCACTGCTGTCGGCGATCGGTGTGGCGCCGCCCGTCTCGGCCGCTGTGGCACAAATGAAGAACAGCACACCGGGCCACGTCTCGGAATAGGAGGCCTCGTTGTGCATGGGAATCGACGCATCGGCCGGATACTCGGTCGAGGTGTAGACCGCGTCGGTCACAGAGGTGCGCGGGGTCGAGCGTTCGGTGTATTCGAGGGGCTCGCCCCCTACGGTCCGCACAAAGCGCTCGAACTCGCCAATGTCCGTTGAGCCGCCGCGCAGAAGCACGGCGCCATGCTCCATGAGGGACCCGCGGATCCCCTCGACATCGGGGACGACCGCGATGGTGGTGTGCTCGTTTCCCATGAGTTTCATCTGCCGGCTTCCAATCCATGGATTCAATGGTCGACGCGCGCGCCGTACGAGTTTGCCAGCAAACGATCTCCAACGCCAGGCGTAAGCCGTACGGCGGAGCGACAGGCGGCCAGGATGGCGCGGCCGTGGCCGCGCCGGCCGAGGTGTTGCGCCTGTCACCGGAAAACCACGACGCCGTCTGCCGGCGGCGTCAGCGCTGGGCAGGCGACGGACAGTAGGTCGCCGACCGGCCCACCTGGTCATTCCGAGTCGGGGAGAGCGGTGGGGCCGAGCGGGGGGTCGTTGGCCAGGTCGAACGCGGCGGCGAGGATGGTGAGGACCTGAATCATGGCCTGAGGGGCCAACTGGTACTCACCACGCCGCCGTTGTGTGATCAGCCTGGCGCTCTGCAGCGCGCGCAGGTGGTGATAGAGCTGGCCGCTGGTGGCCTGCTCACCGTCTCCTCCGAGGGATTCCTGGAGGTCGGAGCTGGTGCATCCGCCCTGTCGTACGAGTGCGGCGAGCAGCGCCAGTCGCGGCGGGCTGCCCAGGGTCTCCAGGATGCCGGCCACCGGCGCCCAATCGGCCGACAGCAACTCCGCGAGAGAGTGTTGCCTGTCCCAGAGGTTCTCGCCGCCGGCCAGCCGTGCGGCTCCGACGTAGCCCACCGTCCCGAGCTTGTCCTCCTTCTTCGCCTGGCGGAGCATGCCGGTGGCCGCCGTGGTGAGGGACGGCGACTCCGGATGGCCGGCGGTGTCGACTCGACTCTCCAGGCGGGCGATCCGGCGTTCGAGCTCGGCGAGTCTGTCCTCACTCATCGCGGTCTCCTACGTTAGTCCGTAATTACGGAGTAGCGTACTAGACGGGATGCGAGCGTGGCAACGCCTCAGCGACGTCGCCTTCAAGCAGCAGACCGGGGCGCGATTCTCCGGCCTTTCTGGCGTTCCTGCGGCGCATGGCCGACGGGCTCCGGCCGAGATGAAAGTTTCATAATCCTTCGTTTCGGCGAATTCCTCCTCCCACTTCTCGGTCGACGCATTTCTGAGGCGCCGCTCCGCCTCCATTCTTCGCACGCCGGCCGGCTCTGATTGACCCGGACATCCTGGCGATTTAACGTCCCATTCGTCGCGCCCGGCGAGACGGCATTCCTATTTTCCGGAGGAGCAGACGATGAAAAATTTACGATGGCGGAAAATGTGGGGCCTGATCGCCACCACGGTCCTCGGCATGGGCGCGAGCCTGATCGAACCGGCGTCCGCTCTGGACTGCCACCACAGCACCTGCAGCCCCG
The DNA here is from genome assembly GCF_042656245.1 of Nonomuraea insulae. Lineage (NCBI taxonomy): Bacteria > Bacillati > Actinomycetota > Actinomycetes > Streptosporangiales > Streptosporangiaceae > Nonomuraea > Nonomuraea insulae. The sequence goes on along the minus strand of NZ_JBHSPA010000025.1, from coordinate 182,246 downwards.
ACTCGCCGCCGCCCGAGCAGATCAGCACCGTCGGCGACACCTGCACCGCCGCCTACCGGGTGAGCGGTAGCTGGGACGGCGGGTTCCAGAGCGAAGTCGTCGTGACCAACGACGCTGGCACCCCGTTGAACGGCTGGAAGGTCACGCTGAACCTACCCACCGGAGCGAAGATCAGCTCCCTGTGGAACGGCGTCAACAGCGGCACCAGCGGAACGGTGACCGTCACGAACGCCGCCTACAACGGCACGATCGGCGCCGGGAGGTCCACGGCATTCGGCTTCACCGGGACGGGCAACGGAACCGGCGCGACCGTGTCGTGCTCCACCGGCTCGACGCCCCCCACCGGGAACGTGCCGGCCCAGGCCCACACCGTCGGGCGGATCAAGGACCAGGGCACCAGCGTGCAGTACACCTGGCCGGGCGTCTCCTTCGAGGGCCGTTTCCGCGGCACCGGCGTCGGGATCGTGCTGAACGACGCCGCCAACGACTACGACGTCCAGATCGACAACGCCGCTCCCACCACGCTGCGTACCCCGGGCAACACCACCCACTGGGTGAGCAACCTCAGCAACGGCGAGCACACGGTACGGGTCGCCAAGCGAACCGAGAGCCCGTGGCAGGCCGGCGAGTTCGGCGGGTTCGTCGCCGCCTCCGGTGGCGGCATTCTCGCCAAGCCCGCCGCACGGACCCGGCAGATCGAGTTCATCGGCGACTCGTGGACCGCCGGCTACGGCAACATGTCCACCAGCCGTGACTGCGCCGGCAGCGGCGGCATCAATCCCAACTCCAACGCCGACCAGACCTTCGGCGCCCTGGCTGCCCGCGGCCTGAACGCCGACTACCAGATCACCGCCTGGTCCGGGATGGGCGTGGTCCGCAACTACAACGGCGGCAACGCCGGCACCGACTTCCGTACCTACTACGACCGGACCCTGCAGGCGGTCGACGCCGCGGTCTGGCAGAGACCGAGCAGCTGGAAACCGCAGGTCGTGGTGGTCGGCCTGGGCATCAACGACTTCTCCACCGCACTCAACCCCGGTGAACCGTGGGCCGACGCCGCCGCCCTCGCCGCGGGCTATCGCGACGCCTACCTGGGCTTCCTGGACAAGCTCCGCGGCCGGTACGGCTCCGACACCCACATCGTGCTGACCTACCCCACGCTGTCCAACACCACCGCCATGGCGGACTCCGTCCAGCAGATCGTCCAGCGCCGCAACAGCCAGGGCGACACCCGGGTGAAGGCCCTGCACTACGACAACGCCGCTCTCGGGCTCGACCTGCTCGGCTGCGACTGGCACCCCTCCCTGCACGACCACAGGCTCCTGGCCGACACCCTCCGATCGTTCATCGGCACGCTGCCCGTCAAGTGGTGACCGACTTCCGGGCAGGGGCGCCGGCTCGCGGCCGCTCCCACGAGAGCTGAGCTCCTCGGTACACGGACGGGCCGCGACCGTGTACCGGGGAAACCCCGTCACCCTGTGAAGCGGACCGTCGCTCCCTTGCCGGTGATCGCCAGCGCACGAAAGTCGAGCTTGCCGATGCCGCCAGAAGTTCCCTCTCCCATGAAGGCGCTGCTGCCTCCGCTCCACACGGCGATGACGTCCGCGCCGACCAAGTCGTTCCATTCCTTGGCGACGTGCACCCAGCCGCTCAGGCCGTACTTCTTGGCGACGAGGAACTTCACTGACTTCGTGAACGTGAACGTGCACTTCCCGTCGTAGCATGCGCGCAGGTTCGGCTTGGCCGCGGCGGCGGCCGGGGTCGCTGCCAGGGCCGGCGCCGCGATCAGGGCGCACGCGAGGGTCAGGGCGGTGATGGCTGTCCTGTGCATGGTCTCTCTTTCATCGGCTGTTACGCGACAGATCGGCGCAGGGACGCGGCCTTTCTAACAGCCATGCGCCGGGAGGGGTCCCGGCGCGGCGGTGTCCCCCTGGAACATTGGCCGCTGTCAACTCTTTTCGATGGCCGGATGAGGACCGTTGACTATCGTATTGAGAAAGAGTCTGATGAATTCTGCGAGGACCAGGGCGTCGGGAAGGTTGCGGACGCTCTTATCCACGCGGCGGACCGCAACGGCGACGAATTATCAGCAAAGACGATTATCTGGCTTCTACGAGAGCACGGCTTCCAGCAGATGGGCGAGGTGTTCGCCGCGGTGGCGCCCGACGGCGACGAACACACCAGGAACGCGCTGCGCGAGACGTTCACCCACGACGAGTTCCGCACCGCCATCGAGGAGTTCTACCTCAGCACCGACACAGAAGCACCCGGCAACTGGCTGCTCGGCTCACCGCTGACGTCCACCTGACTCCTCGGCGACCTCACCCGCAAGGCCGCCGCCGGTCGCGCGGGATCACCTGACCGCCGGCTGGTCGCCGGTGGGGCGGCCCCTATGACATATGTACTTATGAAGATGTGACACTCCACGCTGTGTATGAGCGAAACCGGCTGCCACCGTAGAAGCGTGGAAACCACAATTCGTCCTCCTTCGAACCGGGTGAGCCCCAGGGCCGTGCGCTACTGGACGGTGCGGGCCGTTCCCGGCTGGCTCGTCGTGACCGCAGTCCAGGTGATCTGGCTCGTCTCCAGCGGCCAGGACGTCGCCGCGCACGTGGCCGGGCTGGTCGTCACCGCGCTGCTGGCGGCCGCGCACCTGATCGTCATGCCGCGCTGGCGTTTCCGGGTGCACCGCTGGGAGACCACCCCCGAAGCGGTCTACACCCAGTCGGGCTGGTTCAAGCAGGAGTGGCGGATCGCGCCCGTCTCCCGTATCCAGACCGTGGACAGCGACCGCGGCCCCTTCGAGCAGATCTTCGGCCTGTCCAACGTCACCGTCACCACCGCCTCCGCCGCCGGACCGCTCAAGATCAGCGGCCTGGACAAGGAGACCGCGCAACGCGTGGTCTCCGAGTTGACCGCCAGCGCGCAGGCGACGGCGGGTGACGCCACGTGAGGACCGAGACGGCCTGGCGGCGGCTCAGCCCGCGCATGCTCATCGTCCACCCCTTCCAGGAGGTGATCAGGACCGCGCCTCTGCTCCTGGGCGTCCTGATCGCCGGCACCACGAGTGGCGGGGAGGGCCATCTGTGGGGCCTGGCCGCCGCGGGCGTCATGGTGGTGCTCGGGATGTCGCGCTGGTTCACCACCACCTACATGATCACTTCCGAGCAGGTGCAGGTACGCCGTGGCCTGCTGCGCAAACGGGTGGTGACCGTGCCGATGGACCGGATCCGCTCGGTCGACATCACCTCGAACGTGCTGCACCGCGTACTCGGCCTGGCCAGGGTGGAGATCGGCACCGGCCGCTCCGACCGCAAGGGCGGCGGCGAGCTCAAGCTCGACGCCTTGCAGACCGCCGCCGCCACCCGCCTGCGGGAGGAGCTTCTGCACCGGACCCCCGCCACAGTCGGCGCGAACGCCCCGGGTGCCCCGGCCGTGCCCGGCATCGGGCCCGCCGCCTCGCCGCCCGAGCAGGAGGTGGCCGCGCTGCGCCCGTCGTGGATCGGGTACGGCCCGTTCACGCTCTCCGGCGTGCTCACCGTCGGCATCCTCGGCGGCTTCGTCGGGCGGGTGGTCAACGAGGGCAACGTCGACCTGAGGTCGATCTCCTCCGTACGCGCCACCTGGGACTGGCTCAACGGCCTCTCGCTGCCCGCCGAGATCGCGACGATCACGGCGGTGCTGATCGTGTTCGTCGCCGTCGCCTCCACGCTCGGGTACGTCCTCGCCTTCTGGAACTTCCGGCTCACCCGGCCCACCGCCGGGACCCTGCACGTCACCCGCGGGCTCATCACCACCAGGGCGACCACGCTCGAGGAGCGCAGGCTGCGCGGCGTGGAGCTGAGCGAGCCGCTGCTGCTGCGGGCCGTGCGCGGCGCCCGTCTCATCGCGGTCACCACCGGCCTGCGCGTCGGGCGCGGCGCCCAGCGCGGCGGCTCGATGCTGCTGCCGCCCGCCCCGCGTGCCGAGAACGAACGGGTCGCGGCGGCGGTGCTCGGCGGCTCTGCGGCGCTGACCGAGCCGCTGACCGCGCACGGGCCGATCGCGCGCCGGCGCAGGTTCACCCGGGCAGTGGGACTGAACGCCGTCGTGGCGGCGCTGCTGCTGATGTTGTGGTTGCTGCCGACCGACCTGTACGAGTGGACCTGGATCACGGCGCTGGCGCTGCTCCCGTTCACCGCGCTGCTGGCGGCGGACCGCTACCGGAACCTCGGGCACGCCCTCACCGGGCCGTACCTCGTCACCCGATGGGGGTCGCTGGTGCGCCGCCGGGTGGCCCTGGAGCGCGACGGGATCGTCGGCTGGACGGTCGAGCGGTCGTTCTTCCAGCGCCGCGCCGGCGTGGTCACCCTCACCGCCACCACCGCCGCCGGGCGGCAGAGCTACCGGGTGCAGGACATCGAGCTCGGACCGGCCCTCGACCTGGCCCGCGCGGGCGTGCCAGGACTGATCGAGCCGTTCCTGGTCACCTCAGGCAGCGCACCCGCCAGACAGCCCGCCTGAGAACGCTCACCGCGTACGAGCCTCGGGCGCTGCTCACCCAACGGGGAGCCGACGGGGCGCGGGAAGCTCAGCTCGCCCGCCGCCGGAGCGGTCGCTGTGTAAGTTCGGCGGGCTGTGCGGAACGTCCGGTCCGGCCCGTTCGTCATCATTGCGTGACCCTCTCCTCGGAGCTTGACGAACGGCTGCGCGAGGCGGCCGCCGGAATGCACCGCGCCGAGCACGTCCGGCGCCTGCGTGAGACCACCGCGCAACAGATCGAGGACGTCCGCGGCACCCTGGAGGATCTGGAGTTCGAGCTGGTCGAGGAGGAGCGTGACGTCGCCCGCCTGGAAGGCGGGCTGTCCGCCGTCCTGGCCCGCATGCTGGGCAACCGCGAGGAGCGGCTGGAGCGCGAGCGCGCCGAGGCGGTAGTGGCCAGGGAACGCGTGGACGGTCACCGGGCCCGGCTCGCGCAGCTCAGAGCCGATTCGGCGGCGGCCGCCGCCGAGCTGGCGGTGCTCGGCTCCGCGTCCCGGGAGTACGCCCGGTTGCTGGCCGAGAAGGAGCAGCAGCTCATCCGGAGCGGCGATCCGAGCGCGCGTGAGCTGGCCGACCTCGGCGCCGCGCTCGACCGGTTGAGCGCCGATGTGCGCGAGTGCGCGGAGGCCCACCAGGCGGGGCAGGGCGCGCACGAGGCGCTCGGCGTCGTGCTGCGCTTCCTCAACTCCGCCGCGAACGCCTCCACCTTCGACATGTTCGGCGGCGGCCTGCTCGTCGACGCCTACGAGCACGACAAGCTGACCAGCGCCGACAAGGCCGCCTGGCATGCCCAGCGGGCTCTGGACGTCTTCGCCCGCGAGCTGGCCGACACCGGGATCGCGGCCCGGCCGGTGATGCCCGAGGTGGACACGCGGTGGTTTGTGGACGCCTTCTTCGACAACATCATCAGCGATGTGCTCAAACATCAGCGCATCGAGAAGACCAGGGCCGAGGTGAAGAAGCTGGCGCGGTGGGTGCGCGACACCGAGGAGTACCTGAAGGCGCGCCACGCCGAGTTGCTGGCCGAGCGCGCCCAACTGCTGACCAGGCGCGAGGAGCTTCTGCGCCCCGCATAGCGTGGGGTGGGTCCAGCGACGTCGCGGCCGCGTCGCCGACGCGGGGAAGGTCCCTTTCGGCCCTAGTCGATGAAGTCGATGTTCGGGTGCCGCGGGGATTCGCCGTCGAACAGGTGCCGGTCCCGTCCGCGAAGGTGCAGATCGAAGAACGCGCCGATGTAGTCCCGTTGCGCGGCCAGCGAACGACGGGGATCGATGGTGCCGATGACCGCCGCACGCTTGTCCGGCGCCACGCGCGCGCCGAGTTGCGGCACGACGATCTGCAGATCGCTGTAGGCCATGTGCGTGCTGCCGCCGCGCAGGAGCAGATCCCGTTTCCAGCCTCGCTGGTTGGCCCAGAAGTCCGCCCAGCTGCGGTCGAATTCGGGATGCCGGTGCGTGTGCTCGAGCGGTTTCCCGTTCTCGTCGACGCCCTCGGCGCCCATCAGGAGGAACGGCCTGTCCAGGCCGCGTTTCGTGACCTCGCCCGGCACGTAGGGACTTCCCGGGGGATAGCCGAACGCGGTCGCCATCGCGCCGTCCAGGTTGATCCCGGCGTCGACACGGCGGTCGTGGACCATCGTCTCGCCCGCGGTGAACCCGCCGTAGGAGTGCCCGTAGGCGCCGACCCGGGACAGGTCGAGCGAGCGGCCGAGCCCGCGGGGGAGCGGCCGCTTCCCCGCGTCGGGGTTCTCGCCCCGGGCGATCTTCGTGAGCTGGTCGAGGACGAACCGGCTGTCGGCGACCCGGGCGTCGAGCGCCTTCTTCTCGAAATCGGGGCCTTCACCCCCGGACACCGCGAGTTCGAGCCGCCCGCCGGGAAACTCGACCGCCACGCTCTCGTAGGTGTGCGAGAGCGAGACGACCACGTAGCCGCGGCTCGCCAGATCGTCGACGATCGCCGTGTACGTCTCCCGCGGGCTGCCGAAGCCGGGGGAGAAGAGCGCGACCGGCTTCGGCGCGCCGTGTGCCACGGGGACGCCGGTCTCGGCCCTTCGCTTCGCTGATGCCCAGTCGATGGAGCCGGCCGGGAGATCGAGGTAGTCCTCGCCCGCCAGCGCCTGGTCGATGACGGTGCTCATGCCGGGCGTGAGCCACGGTGCCCGCGGGCCCCCGGCGAACCGGTCGGCCGGGTAGGTGACGGTGACCATGAGTTCCCGGCGTCGTTCCGGTTTCCACGGGTCGGGGCGGGACGGGTCGACGAGGTGGAGGTCGGTGGTGCCGATGTCGTACTGGCCGGTGAGGGCCGGCGCGGTGAGCTTGGCCTGATCCGCCGCCACGGCGGGAGCGGTCGCGGTGAGCCCGCCCGCGAGCGCGAGGCCCGCGATCAGCGCCGAACCCCGCACCACCCTGGTGTGTCTCGATGACACTGCTGGGATCCTTCCGGATCGGGGCGGCCCAGCGGCCGCCTGCTTCCGACTCTGGCAGCGCCCCGGCACCGCACGCATCCCCCTTCGGGATGGAGCCGTGCTCCTACCTGTGAAGGGCACGGCAGGCCGACGCGACCCCGGGGTGCAGCGCCACCTCGCCCGTGCCGATCAGTGTCCGGACGTCGGGGACCGCGTCCCCACCGCGGGCGCCACCTCGCCCGTGCCGACCAGGGTCCGGACGTCGAGGACTGCGTCCCCACCGCGGGCGCCGGCACGAGGTCGGCGGCGACGGCCGGCAACGCGACTGCTCGTCGGCTCATGCCCCCAACGTGGTCTGGGCGGCCGGTTGGTGGCGCGAGGCGGCCAGGTCGTGGGCGGAGCGGGCCAGCCAGATCATGATCAGGACGCTGGGGACCACACTGAGAGCCTCCACGGCGCTCTTCTCGTCCGTGAACGGCAGTGCCAGCGTCAGGAAGAACGGCGACACCAGGCCGGCGATTCCGTAGACGACGGTCACCGTCCCCCAGCGGTCGTCGTACCTTTGGGCCTGCAGGGCCAGTGCCCACCAGGCCAGAGCGGTCAGGCCGCAGATCATCTCCGCCACACCCGGCATGGGCCAGCCGGCGAGGTCGAACACCTCGATGACGGTGAAACCGCCGTACCCCAGCACGCCCGCGCCCCGCATGTACGGCCGGTCGCCTCCCAGCACCCGCATGAACAGCAGCACGACCACGCACATCACCGCGGAGTCGATCACCACCGTCCCCGCCCAGATCGACGCGGTGACGTGGAGCAACAACGTGGTCGCCGCCGAGGCGTAGAGCGCCACGCGCAACCGCCGCGTGTTCCGGTCCTGCTGGGACGGCGGCCCCGCCGGCGGCCTGCGCAGGATCTGCCAGATCCCCCATGTCCAGGACAGCCCGGCCAGGACCAGGAGGAGCAGATTCTGCCCTGTCGCCGCGACGCCTTCGGCCACGGGCGCGAACAGCGTCAGCCACCACAACGGGCCGAGGCTGCCGGAGATCAGGGCGATGACGACGGCGACCGTCAGCGCGGCGCCGTACAGACCGGTGATGAGCAGGGCGGGCAGGGTCGAACGGTGACGACGTAACACGGGAGGTTTCCTGGGGTTCGGAGGGGATGGGAGCGAACGCCTCACCCTACAATCGATCATGAGGAGTGGCCGCCAGGCGGAGGGCGTGCATCGATGACTCCAGATGCTCTCGGGCGGCGTCCAGTTGGCCGGCCACGTGGTCGGCGATCCCCAGGTGCCGGAGCGCTTCCGACGGGGTGCATCGGTCGCCCGCCGCCGTCGCCAGGTCGTACGACTGCTCAAGGAGAGAAAATAGCGCGGTCGGGGTCGCTCCGCACGACCTGGTGGAAACAGCCGTGTGGCCATGTCGATTCGGGAGACGAGAGGTGGCCACCGGCTCATCGTCGAGGTTGGCATCGTCGCGTTCGAGACCGGACTGATCTTCTTAGGTCAGTAGGATTCGCCGGATGAAACGGCGCGATTACGAAGGACCCGGCGACCTGCGCGCGATGCAGGACCTGACCCGGCGGCTCTGGTCGCCCGAGAGCCGTTGGCACATCGGAGATCTGGCCTGGTCTCGTTTCCAGCACGTCGGCAGGGAGCCGGAGTGGCCCACGTCGTTGTGGGAGCACGACGGTCAGGTTGTCGCGTGGGCGTGGGCGCAGCGCCCCGGCACGCTCGACCTGCGGCTCGACCCGGCCCACCCCGAGTTGGCGGAGGAGATCCTGCGCTGGTTCGACGGCGCGGTCGAGGGTCTGGAGCGCGACGTCACGCTGCTGGAGTACGAGACGGACCTGGCAGAGGTTCTGCGCCGGCACGGATACCGTGCGCAGGAGCTTGGCGTGTTCTTCACCCATATGCGCCTCGACCTCGACGCTCTGCCCGAGCCGAAGGTACCCGCCGGCCATACCCTGCGCGCTGTGCGCGGCGAGCCGGACGCCGAGGCCAGGGCGGCGGTGCACCGGGCCGCGTTCTCGCTGCCGGGTCTGCCGCCCTCGCGGGTCACTGGTGAGAGTTATCGCCAGGTCATGCGGGCCTGGCCCTACCGCGCAGAGCTCGATTGGCTGGTCGAGGCGCCGGACGGCACCCCGGCGGCGTTCTGCCTGGTCTGGCTGGACGAGGAGCACCAGGCGGCGCTGCTGGAGCCCGTGGGCACCGATCCGGCGCACCGTCGGCTGGGCCTGGCGAGCGCTGCCACGCTCGCCGCCCTGCACGCCGCGCGGCGGCTGGGCGCGCGGTCGGCCTTCGTGGCGCCCCGGGGCGACGACGGCCATCCCATGGCGCGCAGGACCTACGAGTCGCTGGGCTTCCGTGGCTTCGCGCGCACGGTGACCTTCGTCCGCTGAGATCGTCTTCTCACCTCTGATCTTCGTGTTCTCGGCGCCGGGGATCTATCAAGCGGGACAAGGCATTTTCAGCGCAGGTTGCTAAACCCCGTACCGAAACAGCCCGAAGTCGCTGGTCAGACCGGGATGAACAGTGCCTCGAACGGCGCGTCGCCGACGCCCGTCGTGACGTGCCCCATTCCCGTGGTGTCTGCGGCGAGCACCAGATCGCCGGGGCCGAAATGGCGTCGGCTGCCGTCGCTGACCATCACCTCGATCATCCCGCACAGCATCACCACCCACTGCTCACGTGGCGCCGGATGCGCGGTGCTGTCGAACGCGGCGCTACGCACGAACTGCACGCCGCCACTTGATCGCATCCCGCCGATTGCCATGGGCGGCACCCCATCGGTGACATGCCGGTGTTCAAGCGCGATCTCGCCGTCCTCGAACGCCGATCCGCCGTCCGCAGTGCGGACAATCTTGGTGAAGCGCATCAGTTCACCCCGATGAACTGGTGATCGGTGTGGAGCCGGCCATCGCCGTCCAGGGACAGGATGTCCAGGCCGCCGCCGACGGTCTCGCCCGTGCTGGTCGATACCATCGACCAGCGGATGCCGAGCACGTTGGGCAGCAGGAGGAGCGCCTCCTCCGCAGCTTCGAAGACGTGCTCGCCCGATGCGACGAACATCTCGTAGGCGCGGCTCACCCTGGCGTTCAAGGCGTCATAGCCACGGACCTCCAGCGGTGGCGCCGGAATCGCGAGCGCCGCGGCGGCGTCGCGGATCGCCTGGGGCGGGTCGACCAGCACTTGGATCCCGTCGGGTGCCCACAGCTCGCGGATGAGCGCGCTCCGCCGCGCCGGATCAGGCTCGTTCCACTGGGCGACATAACGGTCGGCCCATTGCTTCACATCGAGTGGATTGCTCATGCGCAGCAGTGTGCAGCCTGGCCTGCGGTGTCGCGATTCCCTGCAGGGAATCGCGCGTCCTGCGGGTGCAGGCGGTTCGGCACCGTATCTGAGCGCATCGGCAGGTCTATGGGGGGCGCCGATCGCCCGGGGCGCTCCTCACCGACGAACCGACGGGGACGAGCGGCTGCCCAGACCATCGCTCGGCGGCCGGCACAGGCGAAGGCGATGGGTGATGCCCCATCACGGAGCGGAGTCCGACCAGCCATGGATCGCCTGGACCACGCTCGACTCGGCGTCGACGATCCGGTACGGCTTGCTGAAATCGATCGGGGTCGTTTTCAGCGGTGCGTGCCGGCCGAGGGCAATGGAGATCCGCGCCCCGGAGATCACGGGCTTGACCGTCGCCGTCAATGGGATCGGACTCGTCCGCCGGGTCGGTCTTGTCGTTCTGCGCCACCCACTGGAGCGTCCATGTGTCCTGCCGGCCGGTGAGCGACACGACGGCGGTCTTGCCGCCCTGCTCGACGGAGACGGCCCAGCGGCTGGAGCTGTTCCCCTCCGAAGGCGCGAGCGCGGGGATGGCGCCGGCGGTGACGAATTCGAGGGTCACGCCGTCAGGGCCGGCCTTCATCGCCGCGCCCAGAAGGTCGCTGTACGGTGGTGCCTTGCCCGCGTCGGGCCCGCCCTTGGCGTCTCCGCGCGCATCTTTGACGGCAGCACTGTGGAAGGCCGGTTCCGGCGGCGGAAGCTGGGGGATTTTGCATTTCAGGTCGGCTCGCGTGGTCCGGCCCGGCTTGACCACGCCCGTCGCCGAGCAGGTCCCGTCGCCCAGCGCGGTTTGGAGGCGGTAACGGCCTGGGGGAAGGGAGAAGCGGAATCCGCGCTGATCCGAACGCCGACCGGCTAACCGCTTGCCCTTGCCGGTGAAGACCTCGACCAGCCCGGCCTGATAGCCGTCCGCGACCGACTGCCCGGGAGAGGGGCCGCCGAGATGGAAGATGCCGCCGACGAGCAAACCCGCAGCCGGGGCAGGCGGGGTCGTGGACGTGTCGGGCTCTCTGGACGCGCCGGGAGGTGTGGACGTGTCCGGCGTCGCGGGCCTGTCGCGCGGTTCGTCGTCGTCCTTCACGTGCGTCAAGAGATCCGGCGACGGCTCCGCCGCGGTGGACGGCGGGGTCTCACGGACACGCGCTTGTAGCGCCGATGGGGACGGGGGATCGGTTCGTACCAGGCTCCAGGTCGCCGCGGCCGCGATCGCCACCGCCGCGAGCCCGCCTGCCACGGTCAGCGCCGGGCGCCGGAGGCGACGTGCGGTCCCGCCGTCAGACGCGCCATCGCTGACGGCGGCCTGGTCGAGGGGGACGGCGGATGGGGAAGCCTGCCTCGCCGAGGAGTCAGGTGGGAGCGCGCGGGATTCCGCCTGCTCCTCCGCAAGCGGATGCCCGGCATCCAGGACATCCACGAGCGCGCGGGCTGCCGTGGCCAAGGCACTGGCGCTGGGCCACCGATCCACCGGGTTCTTGGCCAAAGCACGCATGACGACCTCGGCCACGGCCGCCGGGGTGTCATCGGGCAGCGGCGGAGGCGGCTCGTGCAGGTGTTTGAGCGCGATCGCGACCGCGCTCTCGCCGTCGAAAGGCACCCGCCCCGCCAGGCACTCGTACGCGACCACTCCCAGCGCGTACACGTCCATCGCCGGGCTCGGCGCGACACCCTCGGCCTGTTCAGGGGCACAGTAGGTGGCGGTGCCCATCACGATGCCCGAGGCGGTCAGTTTGAGGGCCTCCGCCGTCCTGGCGATGCCGAAATCGGTCAGCACGACCGTTCCGTCGGATCGGATCACGAGGTTGCCGGGCTTGACGTCCCGATGCACGACGCCGGCCTCATGCGCCGCCTGGAGCGCCTCGGCGGCCTGCGCGACGAGGTCCATCGTCGCACCGGCGGCGATCCGCCCCCTGCGGGACAGCAGCCGATGGAGCGGCTCGCCGTCGAGGTATTTCATGACCAGGTACGGTGTGCGCCTGCCGTGCAGCTCGGCGATCCCGTAGTCGAACACGCCCACCACGCCGGGATGGTCGACGGCGGCCATGGAACGGGCTTCGGCCAGGAACCGGGCCACGAACTCGGGATCGTCGTCCAGCCCCGCCCTTATCATCTTCACCGCGACGACCCGATCGAGCCGCGTGTCCTGGGCACGCCAGACCTCGCCGTGCCCACCACCGCCAAGCCGTGACAGCAGGCGGTAGCGGCCCGCCAGTTCCGTACCCGGACTGATCATCTTCGTGTGGCTGCCCTTCATCCCGACGCGGAATGCCCATTCACTGAAGACGTCCCGCGCAGGCCGCCGGTTCGGAGATGCGCGAGATCCACCGGGAAGCTTTCTGCCCGGGGCGGGCAGGACTCAGCTCACGCAGTCTTGGGTGTTGACCACACCTTGATCACGAAAGATCGAGGTTACGTGTCCTTCCTGATCTGGCTACGTACGAGTAGCCCCACGCCCACCCAGACGAGCACCAGGATCACAGCGTTCCCGGCATACCGCCACCAGGGGATGGGCTGCTCTCCCGTCGCCAGGGAGATGGCGACCCCGAGAAGAAAGACGAACGCCGCGGCGATCGCTCCAATGATCGTCAGTGCGGCAACGGGCCGGGCGCTTATCTGCTTGCCGTACCACTTCCCGGCAGTGGCGATCCCCTTCCGCGCCACACCGATCGTCTTCATGGTCGCGATCATCCCACCCTGCCGGTCATCCGGCGACGGTGAGCACGATCTTTCCGGTGGTACGGCCGGTCTCGCCGAGCTCGTGAGCCTTGGCCGCCTGCTCGAACGGCAGGACGGTGTCGACCTCGGCGCGCAGCCGCCCCGCCTCGACCAGTTCGGCGATCGTCGCCATTCCGGCGTTGTCCGGCTCGACCAGGACGAACCCCGCCCAGATGCCGCGCTCCGCGGCCTGCCGGAGGAGGTCCTGGTCAGGCTCCGAAGCGAGCTGGGCCAGGGTGCCGCCGTCCCGCAGCGTCCGCAGGGAACGCGCCCCGTAGTCGCCGCCGATGCTATCGATGACCAGGTCGACGTCGCCGACCGTCTCGGCGAAGTCCTCCTCGGTGTAGTCGATCACCTCGTCGGCGCCCAGCGCACGTACGAAGGCGTGCTTGGGCGTACGAGCGGTGCCGATCACGTACGCGCCGAGATGCTTGGCCAGCTGCACGGCCAGATGGCCGACCCCGCCGGCGGCGGCATGGATCAGCACGCGCCGGCCTGGCCGCAGGTTCGCGGTGTCGTACAGGACCTGCCACGCGGTGAGCGCCGCCAGCGGCAGCGCCGCGGCGTGCACGTGGTCGAGGCCGGCCGGCTTGCGGGTGAAGTGCCGCGACGGGGCGGTCACGTACTCCGCGTAGCCGCCGGCCTTGTGCGGGAAGCGCGGCATGCCGAAGACCTCATCGCCCGGCCGGAAGCGGGTGACCCCGCGGCCCACGGCCTCGACCACCCCGGACACGTCCCAGCCGAGGATGGCGGGCGGGTCGCCCAGCAGCCTGCCCTGCGTCCGTGACTTCCAGTCCGTCGGGTTGACCCCGGCCGCGTGCACCCGGACCAGGACCTCCGTCGGCGCCGGCTCCGGACGGTCCACCTCGGCCAGGGTGAGGACCTCGGGGCCGCCCGCGGACTCCTGGATGATCGCGCGCATCCGTGCCGCCGTCGTCTTGTCTTCGCTCATCAGAGAAACGCTCCGTAAAAGTGAGGGTGCCACCGACCGCGGCGCCCGTGACCAGCCTTCGCGATGGACGGACTCGGAAGAAGTGGCATGATTGCCATTGTGCGCAAGGATCACGCCATGCATCGCGTCGTCGTACTCGCCCTCGACGGCGTGATCCCGTTCGAGCTGAGCATTCCGTCCCGGGTCTTCGGCATCGCCGAGGGCCCGGACGGCGAACCGCTGTACGAGGTCATCACCTGCACCGTCGACGGCCGCCCCGTACGGACCGCGTCGGACTTCACCGTCGCCGTCGAGCACGGACCGCAGGCCCTCGCCACGGCGGACACCTTGATCATCCCCGCCGCCTACGGCGCGGGGATGATCCACGAGCTGGGACGGCTGCCGGAGCCGCTCGCCGCCGCGCTCGCGACCGTGCGGCCGCGCACCCGCATGGTGTCGATCTGCATCGGATCGTACGTGCTGGCGGCCATGGGCCTGCTCGACGGCCGTCCGGCGACCACGCACTGGCGCCACGCCGAGCACTTCCAGCGGCTCTTCCCCCGCGTACGAGTGGATCCGGACGTGCTGTTCGTCGACGACGGCGATGTGCTGACCTCGGCGGGCGCGGCGGCCGGGGTGGACCTGTGCCTGCACATCGTCCGCCGCGACCACGGCAGCGAGGTGACGAACCGGGTGGCTCGCGGCTGTGTCGTCCCGCCATGGCGCGAGGGCGGCCAGGCCCAGTACATCGAACGGCCCGTGCCGGCACCGTCGGCGGCCGGCACCGCGCAGACCCGCGCCTGGGCCCTGCAACGCCTGCACGAGCCGCTGCCGCTCGCAGAGCTGGCCGCGCACGCCCGGATGAGCGTACGCACGTTCATCCGCCGCTTCCGCGAGGAGGTCGGCATGCCGCCCGGGCAGTGGCTGATCCGCCAGCGCGTGGACCGGGCCCGTCATCTGCTGGAAGCGAGCGACCTGCCCATCGACCTCATCGCCCACCAGACCGGCTTCGGCACCACGGCCTCGCTCCGCCACCACCTGCACGCGGCGATCGGCGTCTCGCCGATGACCTACCGGCGCACCTTCCACACGCACGGATCGCCGTCCACGCACGCCGAGGTCTGACGCACATCGGCTTCGGTTCTCTTCCTCCAAGGATTTGCCCGCCGACTCCGAATCGGGGTGCCGTCAAGAGGTGTTGTCCAGATAGGCGAGTACGGCGAGCACCCGGCGGTGGCCTCCGTCGGTGGGCGGGAGGCCGAGCTTGGCGAAGATGTTGCCGATGTGCTTGTGAACAGCGTTGTCCGTGACGAACAGCCGCTTGCCGATGTCGTTGTTGCCGAGGCCCTGGGCCATCAGGGTGAGCACCTCGCGTTCCCGGTTGGTGAGCGCGTCGATGGCGTTCGTGCCGCCCGCCAGGAGCTGGGCGACGACCTCGGGATCCATGACGGTCCCGCCATCGGCCACCCGGCGCAGACCGTCGACGAACTCGCTGACCCGGCTCACCCGGTCCTTGAGGAGGTAGCCGACGCCCCCTCGCCCGTCGGAGAGCAACTCCCGCGCGTAGATCTTCTCGACGTACTGCGACAGCACGAGCACCGGCAGGCCGGGGTGCGCGCGCCGGATCTCCAGCGCGGCCTTGATGCCCTCGTCGCGGAAGGACGGGGGCAGCCGGACATCGACGATCAGTGCGTCCGGCCGGTGCTGGTCCACCGCTGCCACCAGGCCGGGATGATCGGTGACGACGGCGGCGACCTCGATGCCCTTGGCTCCCAGGAGGAGTTCGAGACCGGCGGAGAGCAGGACGTTGTCCTCGGCGATCACGACTCGCACGGCAGCTCCACCGACAGGGTGGTCGGGCCGCCTGGCGGGCTGCTGACGACCAGCTCGCCGTCGAGCGCGGCGACTCGGCGGCGGATGCCCATGACGCCGGTGCCGCCGGTCTCGTCGACACCGCCGATGCCGTCGTCGGTGACCTCGACCAGCAGACTGCCGCCGGCGCGGGTGATCCGCACCCGCGCCTGGGTGGCGGCGCTGTGCTTGGCGACGTTGGTCAGCGACTCGGCCACGATGAAGTAGGCGGCGGTCTCCACGGCGGTGGGTAATCGGCCGAGCTCGCCGAGGTCGATCTCGACGGGCACGCCCGATCGCGCGGCCAGCGCCGCCACCGCGCCGGAAAGCCCCCGGTCGGCGAGAATCGGCGGATACATGGTACGGATCACCTCGCGTAGCTCCGTCATCGCCTCCTCCGCACCTTCGTGGGCCTCCCTCAGCAGGTCGGACAGGTCGCCAGTGCCGTCGCCGAGGGACTCCCTGGCCACGCCCAGCCGCATGGCGATGGCGACCAGCCGGGCCTGCGTACCATCGTGCAGGTCGCGCTCGATGCGGCGCAGTTCCGCGCCATGGGCGTCAAGCACACCGGCCCGGCTTTCGGTCAGCTCGCCGACCCGCTCGGTGAGCAGGTCCTCCGCCGAGGGCTCCAGCGCCGCCAGGCACCTGCTCGCGTGGAAGGCCGCGAGCCTGGGCACCGCCCACCACGTCAGTACCGCGAAGCTCGCGACCTGGACGGCGCCCAAGGCCAGCGCGCTCCCCCAGCCGGTCACCGGGAACGCGCCCAGCAGCCGCAGCGGCGTATCCGAGGGGAACAACCACCACAGCGAGGTCGCGAACACGGTGAACACCACCGTGCCGACGCAGAACATCGCGGCCATCCCCGCCGGGACACCCGTGACGATATGCCGGAACACCCAGCGAACGTCCCGCCTGGTCCCCGGGTCGTCGAGCACCTGGCGCCACTGCGCGCGAATCCCCCTGCCCAGCGTCATGTCCCGGGCGGACACCTGCCTGTCCAGTAGCGCGGCGGCGCGGCGGCGATGCCACTCGGCCCACCGTCGCAGGCCGCTCACCGCCCGCGGGAACACGACGAGCCCAATGCCACCGAGACCTGTCGACAACGCCGCGGCCACCAGCAGCAGCGGCACCATCGTCGTGAGCATCGCAGTCGGTAACCCGAGGAGAAGGTATCCACTGGCTCGCCGTATCTTCCGCCATTGTTCGCGCACGGCCTCATTCTGGCTCGACGCGATCGACGAGCGCACTACAGCGGGCTGTAGGTCCGGCCGGGCCGTCTGCCGCATCGTCAGCGGATCGGGAGGAGACCTATCGTCCGTCCTCATGACCACACCGACCTTGCACCGCCCCGCCGTTCCATGGCCCAGAGTCGCGGCGTTCCTCGCCATCACCTTCAGCGGCATCTGGGCCGCCGGAGCCGTCGTCTGGTTCGGCGGCGGCGACCTCCACAGCGACTCGGCCGCGGCCATCCTCATGATCGCGATGTACACGCCGACGCTGGGAGTGCTCGTCACGGCGACGGCGACCGGAGAGCTGCGTCGCCCGCGTGACCTGCTGAAGGAGACGGGCGTCCGGTCATCGCGGTCGCTGCCGCGGGTGGCCGGCCTTACCTTGGCCGGCCTGCTCCTCGCACCGCTGCTGGCGCTGGCCGCGTTAGCCGTCAGCTCCGCTGCCGGCGGCTTCGCCTTCCATGAACCCTTGCCGCTCGGGAGTCTGGCGGGGATGCTCGCCTCGCAACTGCTGATCTTCCCGCTCGGGATGGTGCTGACGTTCGGCGAGGAGTTCGGCTGGAGCTACCTGCTGCCGAAGCTGCTCCCCCTCGGGCTCGGCCGCGGCCTGCTGATCAGCGGAGTGATCTGGGGCGTGTTCCACGCCCCGTTCACCTTGCAGGGCTACCACTATCCCGGCATGCCGGGCGCCCTGGCCGTGCTCGCCTTCACGATCGCGTCGGTGCTGTTCGGCGCCCTGCTGGGCTGGCTACGTCTCGCCGCGGGAAGCATCTGGCCGGCGGTCGTCGCCCACGCGGCGGCCAACCTGATCGCCTCCGCCTTCCCCGCAGTCCTCGGAACGCCCGGGAGCGCCGCCGTTCCCGCCTTCCACACCTCGCTTTCCGGCTGGCCGGGCTGGGTCGTCATGGCCGTCCTGCTTGGCGTGCTGATCGTGACAGGACAATTCCGGAAACTCGCGGTCTAGCCGGCGAACACCAGCCACGTGGTCACCCTCCTCCAGTCGGCCGTCGAGACCATCCGGCTCACCGTGGAGTCCCTGGACGCCACCGAGAGCGAGACCCGCGACGACAGGACCGTCACCGTCACGCTGACCAGCGACGTCCTGTTCGCCTCGGCAAGGCCGAGGTCACCGCGAAGGCCGGGGACCGGGCGGCGAAGATCGCCGAGCAGATCAGGACGGACTCCGGCGGCGGCACCGCGATTCACGGGCCTCATCTGCACGGCGATCCTGACACGGCTCGCCGCCGGCGCGATGGCCGGTCGTGGGGATCAGGCTCCTCCGAGGTACGCCTCGATCACTCGAGGGTCGGAGCGCAGCGAGTCCGCGGTGCCCGACAGTGTGCTCTGGCCGCTGTCCAGGACGTACCCCCTGTGGGCGATCTTCAGGGCGGCGGTGGCGTTCTGTTCCACCAGCAGCACGGCGGTGCCCGCGGCGTTGATGTCGGCGATCAGGTCCATCACCTGGGCGACGACCAGCGGCGCCAGCCCCATCGACGGCTCGTCGAGCAGCAGCAGGCGGGGGCCCGTCACCAGCGCGCGGCCGATGGCGAGCATCTGCTGCTCGCCGCCCGACAGCGTGCCGCCCTGCTGGGCGCGGCGCTCGGCCAGGCGGGGCAGCAGATCGTAGACGCGGTCGGTGCGCTTGTGGAGCTCTGCCTGGTCGCGCAGGAGGTAGCCGCCGAGCAGCAGGTTGTCGTGCACGGTCAGCGTGCTGAAGATCCTGCGTCCTTCTGGGCAGTGCACGAGCCCCCGACTGGTGATCTTGTGCGCGGGCCGGCCGGTGATGTCCTCGCCCTCCAGGAGGACCTTGCCGCCGCTGGGCCGTACCAGGCCGGAGATCGCCGACAGCGTGGTCGTCTTGCCCGCGCCGTTGTTGCCGAGCAGGGCGACGATCTCGCCGGCGCCGACACTCAGCGACAGGCTGCGTACGGCGTGCACGCTGTCGTAGTGGACGTCGAGGTCGCTGATCTCAAGCATGGGCGTCGCTCCCCAGGTAGGCCTCGATCACGGCGGGGTCGCGGCGCACCTGTTCGGGATGTCCGTCGGCGATCTCCTTGCCGAAGTTGAGCACCACGATGCGCTCGGAGACCTGCATGACCAGCCCCATGTCGTGCTCGATCAGCACGATCGCGATGCCGAGGTCACGGATGCGCCTGATCAGGTCGAGCATCTCGGCCTTCTCGGCGTGGTTGAGCCCCGCGGCGGGCTCGTCGAGCAGAAGCAGGCGCGGCTTGCCGGCCAGCGCGCGGGCGATCTCCACGCGGCGCTGCTCGCCGTAGGGCAGGTTGCGGGCGGCCGAGTAGCGATCCCCGCGCAGGCCGACGAAATCGAGCCAGTGGCCGGCCGCCTCGGTGCACTCGCGCTCGCTGCGGCGATAGCGCGGGGTGTGCAGCAGCGCGTCGAAGACGCTCTGCTTGAGCCACAGGTGGCTGCCGGCGCGCACGTTGTCGAGCACGGACAGCTCACCGAACAGCCGCAGGTTCTGAAACGTACGGCTGATGCCGGCCGCGGCGACGGCCGAGGGCCGCAGGCCCAGCATGGAGCGCCCGTCGAAGGTGATCGCGCCGGCTGTCGGCCGGTAGAAGCCGGTCACGCAGTTGAAGGCGGAGGTCTTGCCCGCGCCGTTCGGGCCGATGACGGAGACGATCTCGGCTTCGTTCACCGAGATGCTGAGTCCGTCGATGGCCAGCAGGCCGCCGAAGGCCAGCCGTAGATCGCTCACCTCGAGGAGCGTCACTTGAGGGCCTCCTTCGAACGGGCCGGCCACAGACCCTGTGGCCTGACGAGCATCACGATGATCAGCAGCACGCCGAAGATGAAGAAGCGGTAGTCGGCCGCGCCGCGCAGCAGCTCGGGCAACAGGCTGATGATGATCGCGCCGAGCACGACGCCGGGCACCGAGCCCATGCCGCCGAGCACCACGGCCATCAGGACGAGCGCCGACTGCAGGAAGGTGAAGCTGTTGGGCGAGATGGCCGACAGCTGGCCGGCGAACAACACGCCCGCCAGCCCGCCCCACACCGCGCCCGCGATGTAGGCGGCCAGCTTGACCCGGTAGGTGTGCACGCCGCTGGCCTCGGCGGCGTCCTCGTCCTCCCGGACGAAGCGCATCGCCCGGCCCAGACGCGATCGGCCCAGGCGGGAGGCGCCGATGATCGCGACCGTGACGATCGCCACGGTGATGTAGTAGAAGGCCGCCTGGTTGTCGATCAGGCTCGGGATGCCATAGATGCCGGAAGGACCGCCCGTGACGGGCAGGTTGTTGGCGGTGATGCGGATGATCTCGCCGAACCCCAGCGTCACGATGGCCAGGTAGTCGCTGCGCAGGCGCAGCGTTGGCGCGCCGACGATGATCCCCGCGATGACCGTGACGACGATGACGGCGGGCACGGTCGCCAGCAGCGGCAGGTCAAAGCGGGTCGACAGGACGCCGCTGGTGTAGGCGCCGACCGCGAAGAAGGCGGCGTAGCCCAGGTCGAGCAGGCCGGTGTAGCCGACCACGATGTTCAGGCCGGACGCCAGCATCGCGAAGATCGCCGCGCTGGTCATGATGCTCAGCATGTAGTCGCTGGCGTTGACGAACGGCACGAGCAGCGCGATCAGCAGCCCCGCGAGTCCGGCCCAGCGGTTGTCGAACAGTTTCGACAGTCTGGTCCTGGAGGCCTTGGCACCGAGCTTGCGAGGGGTTTCGGGGGCTTTGGTCTCGTTCACACCCGCTCCGTCACGCGTTCTCCGAGCAGACCTGTCGGTCTGACGGTCAGGAACAGGATCAGGACGCCGAAGGCGAACACGTCCCGCCATTCGCCGCCCAGCCAATAGGTGCCGAAGGACTCCAGCAGGCCGAGCACCAGGCCGCCGAGCATGGTGCCGGGGATGTTGCCGATGCCGCCGATGACCGCCGCGGTGAAGGCCTTCAGCCCGATGAGGAACCCCATCAGGAAGTCGATCTTCCCGTAGTACGCGCCCGCCATCACGCCGGCGGCGCCCGCCAAGGCCGAGCCCAGGAAGAAGGTCCTGGAAATGACGGCGTTGACGTCGATGCCCATGAGCGAGCTGGTGCGCGGGTCCAGGGCGATCGCCCTCATGGCCCTGCCCTCGCGGGTCCTGGTGACCAGCAGGTTGAGACCGGCCATGAGCACGACGGCGACGCCGATGAGCACGAGCTGCTGCACGGTGATCGTGGCGCCGAGCACCTCGAGCGGCGTGCCGCTGAGCCGGACCGGGTAGACCCTGGGGTCGGGGCCGGCGGCGGAGCGCATGCCGTACTCGATGGCGAAGGACGCCCCGACGGCGGTGATGAGCAGCGACAGGCGAGGAGCCCCGCGCAGGGGGCGGTAGGCCACCCGCTCCAGGACCACGCCCGCCAGGCCGGTGCTGACCATGGTCAGCAGCAGCACGGCCAGCAGGACGGGGAGCGTCATCGCGGTGGAGACTCCACCCACCGCGGACAGGACGGCGAAGCCGCTGAACGCGCCGAGCATGTAGAGGTCGCCGTGGGCGAAGTTGAGCAGCTTGATGATGCCGTAGACCATGCTGTAGCCCAGCGCCACCAGAGCGTAGAACGAGCCGACGAACAGGCCGTTCCAGACGAGCTGTGTCATGACAGGGCGTCCTGCAGGACGAACTTGTCGCCCTTCCACGCCAGGATCTGGAAACCTCCGGCGGAGAGCGTGTGCTCGGGCGTGAACTTCAGCGGGCCGGAGAACATCGAGAACCCGTTGACGCCTTCCAGAGCCGAGACGAGCTTGGCGCCGTCGGTGCCGCCTGCCTTGGTGATCGCTTCGGCGGCCAGGCGCACGGCGTCGTAGGCCTGGTTGGAGTAGGGGCCCGGCGCCGAGCTGAACTTCTTGGTGTAGGAGTCGATCCAGCCCTTGGCGTCGGGCAGCGTGTCGGGGATCGGGGTCATGGTGGCGAAGACGCCCTCGGCGTCGGAGCCGGCGATCTCGCCCAGCTTCACGGAGACCGAGCCGTCAGCGACCATGATCGAGCCCTTGTACCCGGCCTGGCGCAGCTGCCTGATGATCAGCCCGCCTTCTTGGAAGTAGCCCGTCCAGTAGACGAAGTCGGGCTTCTTGTCAAGGACGTTGTGGATGTTGGCGCTGTAGTCGCTCTCCTTGGGGGTGACCGCTTCGGTGATGACCGCCTTGGCGCCCAGCAGCGGCTGGGTGCGGTCCGCGATGTCCTTGGAGTAGCTGGTGTTGTCGTGCATGAGCGCGACCTTGGTGGCGCCCTGCTTGGCGATCCACTTGCCGGCCGCCTCGGCCTGCTGGGTGCCGGTGCCGTTGATCAGGAAGACGTTCTTGAGCTTCTGGTCGACCAGCTCCTGCGAGTTCGCGGCAGGGATGATCATGGGGATGTTCGCCTTGCCGAACACCGGCAGCGTGGGCAGCGTGGCACCCGAGCAGTAGCCTCCGATGGACACGGCGACGCCCTCGGTCACCACCTTGTTGGCGGCGGAGACGGCTGTCTGGGGGTCACAGGCGTCGTCGACGGTCTTGAGCTCCAGTTGCCGGCCCAGGACGCCGCCCTTGGCGTTGATCTCGTCGATGGCCAACTGGGCCGCGTTGGTCATATAGGGGCCGATCGCGGCCTCGCTGCCCGACTGGGGGACGAGCATGCCCAGGAGGATGGGGCCCTTGTCCGCCTGCTGGGCGCTGCCTCCTTCGCCAAGCAGGCCCTGTCCGCAACCCGCCAGCATCAGTGCGGCCACGGCCAGGGAGACAACGTGCGCCTTGCGCATGAGACTCTCCTCACATGAGTGATATGTGACATCTCACCGGCGCGTCCATGGAGAGGTCAAGCTCCGAGACCAGACCGTTAACGTCCTAAGGTGCAGGTGGCAGGTCACGGTACGGTGCTGCGAGCACTCCTCCGGAGGGGTGTTTGCGGAGTTTTGGACACACCTAAATGCTCTTTTGCCCATGATGAGGTGCCCACGGCGGCACCGGGCTCGGCCTGGCGATCGCCCGCGACATCGCGCTCGCGCACGGCGGAACCCTGCGCGCCGAGAACTCGTCGGCCGGCGGCGCCCGATTCGTGCTACGGCTGCCGAAGTAAGCCTGCAGCACCTTCACCGCTGAACGGCGGCCCTGCCCGCGCCGTGCCGAGCAGGTTGAGGCAGATGCGACTGGCCACCTTCGTCAGCCACGCGCCGGGCGATTCGATGGCTTCCCGCTGCTGTTGCGACATGGCGTACCCAGGCGCGCGGGTCGCCTGACACTTCGAGGGGCTGTCTTGTCGTACTGGTAGAAGCCTGTGAAGTAAGGAAATCGATCATGGAACCCGTAGCTTGAGGAACACGTTCTACCACTGGGGCGGCATCATCGTGCCGCTGGTCACCGTGGCCTACGCGATCAGCGGCTGGCGCATGACCCTCGCGTCGAAGACCACCGCCACACAGTTGAACGGCGCCGACCGAGTGCTCTACACCGACGGGACCTACCGGGCGGGACGGGCCCCACGTCATTCGCGTTTCCGCCGCCGATCGACGTTGTCCCTGTCCTGTCCGACTATCCCGCCGGCGAGGTCGTCACCATTCCCCGGCATGCCCCCGCCCATTCGGTGCGCGTCCTCATGACCGCCGCGACCTTCGCCGAGGAAGCGGTGTTCACCAGCGAGCACCTCGACCCGCAGGTACGCGCATGATCGACCTTCACCGTCGCCGACCGGCGGAACCCGCATCGGCCACCTGCACGGTCACGATATCTAGCGCACAGGCGCCATCACCTCAGCAGAGGCGGCCATTCGGCTTGCCGTCGCCCACGACCGGCCCCCCGCGGGTGTCGTCAGCGCCGCCGAAGCATTCGCACCCGATCAATTCTTGCGTACGCTCCATCAACGCGGCCTGTTCGCCATGACCTGCCGCAAGATTGAGCACGTTCGCCATGGTCAAGGTTTCCATGCCGGTCGGGCGGAAGAACCCCGTTGTCAACCGCGAAGGAGAGAAGTTTCGTGACGGAACAGCCCGGCTCGATGTTTCAAGAGCTGCCGCCGCTGGGAGGCGAGAAATCGGACCTGCGCATCCGGCGCGGTTTCGAGGGCGACGCGGAATCCGTGCTCACGCTCATCGACGATGCCATCGCATGGTTCGTCTCGATCGGCAACGTGCACCAGTGGGGTACCGCGCCGTGGTCGGCTGATCCGGTGAGACGCGCAAGGATCAGCGCATTCTGTGCGGAGGCGGGTTCCTGGATCGCGGAGGACAAGGACGGCAACGTGCTTGGAGCGCTCGTCGTCGGCGGCGCGCACGATTACGTCCCGCCCATGGACGATGAGCTCTACATCCGCCTCCTCATCGGCGCCCGGTCCCGCCAGGCACGGGGCGTAGGCCGCAGGCTCCTCATGGTCGCCGACCAGCAAGCTCGGCGGCTCGGACGCGGCCGGCTCCGGGTCGACTGCTATGCGGGCGGCAGCGGGAAGCTGGTGAAGTTCTACGAGTCATGCGGTTACCGGAGAACGGAGACGTTCTCGGTGGGCACATGGCCGGGCCAGCTACTCGTCAGGGAGCTCTCCTGAGACGGCCCGCGCGCTGAAGGGCACGCGACCGCTCGCGCACGGGCCGTACGATGGGCACAGATCACGAAGTGTCAACCGCACTGCTTGGCGATCGCTTCGCGTATGGCCGGGACGATCTCCGCGGTCCAGTGGCCGAGAGAGACCATGTCCGGGGTTCCGCCGCTGGGGGAGAAGAGCATGAAGCCCGACGCCCCGTGCTCCAGCACGGCGCCGGTCAGCTCCTCGGCCCACTGGTCAGGCGAGCCGCCGATCCAGCGGCCTTCGCGGTCACGCGTGGTGGTGAGCGGCCGGTCGGTGATGCGTCCGGGGAAGTTGTAGATCGTACGGATCTCGCCGGGGTCGCGGCCCACGGCCGCCGCCGCCTCGTCGATGACCCGGCGTGATGTCCGGAAGCGCTCGCTCAGCCAGTCCGCCGCGTGGCCGGGGGTCCACCCGTCGGCCACGCGGCCTGTGGCGGCCAGCGACTTGGCGCCGACCGATCCGGTCCACACGGGAGGTGCGGCCACCGGGGCCGCGTCGATCCGCTCCACCTGGTAGTGGCGCCCCCGATGGGTGACCGGGGGGCCGCCACCCGACAGCGACTTGATCAGGACGATCGCCTCCTCGAAGGCGTCCACGGCCTCACCCGGCGACAGCCGCGCCACCCCCATGTCGGAGATGCGGTCCCACAGCCCGCCCGCGCCCATGCCGAGCACGACGCGGCCGCCCGACAGCGCCGACAGCGACGTCACCGCCCGCGCCAGCATGGGAGCGGGTCTGGTCGGCAGGTTGGTGACGTTGGCGAAGCCGGCGATGTGCCGCGTATGCCCGAGGATGAAGCCGATGGTGGCGTAGGCGTCCAGGCGCTCGCCGAGGTAGGGATGGTCCGACAACGAGAACAGGTCGAGCCCGTCATCGTCGGCCAGCTGAGCCATGCGCAGCAGCTCCGGCGCCTCGTCAATAGTGCTGTGCGCGCCGAAGCCGAACAGAACTTGTGGTGCTGACATTGTCTTGCCTTTCTAGGTGGGTCACGAGGCGTACGCCTCGGGCGCCGCTTTGGCGCCGTTCGGCGCGAGCGGCGGGAACAGCTCGTGCCTTGCCGCGGGTAGCACCTCCAGCTCGACCCAGCGGTTCATCAAGTTGTAGATCGACTGTTCGGAGACCAGTCCGAGCAGGTGCCTCGACCGCGCGGTCTCCTGAGCCTGGGCGAGGTGCCAGCCGGCGAAGTTGGACGAGCCGAAGTAGAGCACCTTGCCCTGCTGGCGCAGGACGCTGAACGCCTCCCAGATCTCCTCCCAGGGCGTGTTCCGGTCGATGTGGTGCATCTGGTACAGGTCGATGTAGTCGGTTCGCAACCGCTTGAGCGACGCCTCGCAGGCGCACCGGATGTGCGGCGCGGACAGGAACCGCTCGTTGGGCCAGTCGCCGGTCGGCAGGTAGAGCTCGGTGGCCACCACTCAGGTGGCGCCGGTAGCCGGTGAACGCCACCCACGGCCACGACCGTGCGACTCATGATTGTGTGCTCCTCGAATGCAATAAAACTTGTGGTTCGTGTGACGAACTATAGTAGTTCGTCACACGAACCACAAGTTCGGTTCGAGGCGGCGCCATATCAGTGCCCGCGGTCGGCGGCGGCTCCTTCGTCCGGACCCAGGAAGACCGCGGGGACCTTGTTGTCCAGTACGACGCGGCCGAGCAGGCCGGCGAGCGTGTCACGGCCGGCGGGCTCGAGTCCGTCCGTCAGCCTCTCGATTCGCCGGCAGGTCTCTTCGTAGAACTTCTCGGCCAGCTTGCCGCCCTGCCGGGTGAGCGCGACCCGCACCGCCCGCGAGTCATGCGGGTCTGGTTTGCGCTGGACCAAGCCGTTGCGCTCGCTGCGGTCCACCAGGCCGGTCAGGCTCGATTTCGCCAGCCCCAGCATCGCGCCCAGCTCGCTCATGCCGTGCGGCTGTGCCATCAGCACGCACAGCAACTGGCCCTGCTGCGAGGTGAGACCAAATTCGCGGGCCGACTCGGCGTACACGGCATTCACTAAGAACGTTGACCGGACCAGCGCGGCCACCACGCCGATCTGGCCATTATCATCAATACTCACCCGGTCAGGGTAACATTTATAATTCGAAGGACGAACTATCTGGGGTGTGCAGGGTGGCGCCGGTTCTCGCCGAAAGCACTGATCGAAAGAGTGCGGGTCGAAGCCGCCCGGCCCATGCTGGAGACGACGGAGGAAGGGCTGGAGCGCCCAGATCATCACGGAGCATCATCGGCGGCTACGCGACCTCTCGTCCCAGGGCGAGCTCGACCAGTGCATCCATGTGCAACCCTGCCCCGCGGCGCAGCGCGACGTCGTACTGTGTACCGCCCAGGCGGGCACGCGTGATCTCCTCGCATTGCCGGTGATATCCGGTCAGGTAACCGGAGAGGGTGCCGCCCAGTGAACGCCACAGCGCGCCTACCGCCCCGAGCAGCACGGCGGCACGTTCGTCGTCGCGTTCGTGCGCGGCGATCCAGGCCATCACGTCCACGCACATCGCGAGCCCCATGCGGTCGTTGAACGGCCGCTTCAGCCGCATCGCCTCCCGCGCCAGCTCGTATGCGCTCGCCACGTCTCCTGCCCGCCAGGCACTGATCGCCGACATGCACAGGGCATAGGACCTCAGCCATACCTCGCCGCGCGCCTCGCAGGTCGACACAGCGTCCGCGAACAGCGAGGCGGCCTCTTCCTGATGGTCGAGGTGAGCATGAGCGGCGGCCAGGTACATCTGCGACAGCGCGGCGTAGATCGGGTCGTCCAATTCGAGATACCGCCGCCGGGCCTGCTCGAACAGCACCACGGCTCCGGGCAGATCCTGCCGGGACAGTGCGCGGAGCCCGCTCACGTGCGTGAACATCGCGCGACTCTGCCCCTCGCCGAGACGTTCGGCCAGTGGCTGACCTTCGTGCAGCATCGGTTCCACGGCGGCGAAGTCGTTCTGCAGGCCGGCCAGTCGCGCACTCACACTCAGGGCCCTTGCCCGAGCGATGGTCGGTGCGTCGTCGAGGGCGAGGGTGAGCTCGAGCCAGCGCCGCCCTTCGCGCAGGGAGCCGGCGGCGATCCAATATGAGCAGAGGTCCGCGGCCATGGTCAGTCCGACCTGGGCGCCACCGGGCTCGGTGACGCACTGGTCGAGAACGGCCCGGATATTGCCCTGCTCCTCGCGCAGCCGGGCGAACAACTCGACCTGACCCGGCCCGAGCCACTGGCGTTCACCCTCGTGCACCAGCTCTCGGTACCAGTCCCGATGGCGGGAGCGGAATCCGGTGTCCGCGCCGGACTCCCGCAGCCGATCACGCCCGTACGCGCGCAGCGTCTCCAGCAGCCGGTAGCGCGCCTCCTGAGCGCGCTCTTCCCTGATCAGGATGGACTTGTCGACCAGACCGGCCACCAGATCGATGACCTCCGCGGGCTCGACGCCGTCTCCCGAGCAGACCGCCTCGGCCGCGGTCAGATCCATGCCGTCGACGAACACCGAGGCACGCGCCCACAGCAGCCGCTCCTGTTCGGTGCAGAGACCGTAGCTCCAGTCGATCGTGGACCGCAGCGTCTGCTGTCGCGGCGGCGCCAGCCGCGCCCCCTTGCTCAGCAGCCGGAACCGATCATCCAACCGCTCCAGCAGTTGTTCCGCGGAGAGCACCCTGATCCGCGCCGCCGCCAGCTCTATCGCCAGAGGTATGCCGTCCAGCCGTCGGCAGATCCGCTCCAGCACGGGACGGCTCGCGTCGGTCACCGCGTATCCCGGCGATGTCGCCGACGCCCGCTCGGCGAACAGGCGCACGGCCTCGCTGTCCCCGGCCACGCCGTCGCCGCTCTCACCGAGCGCCAGTGGGGGCACGGCCAGGATCTGTTCGCCCTCGATGCGCAATGCCTGTCTGCTCGTGGCGAGAACGGTCAGGTCGGGCAAGAAGCGTAGGAGCGACTTGATCAGCAGAGCGCACTCGTCGATCAGGTGCTCGCAATTGTCCAGCAGAAGCAGCAGGTGTTTGCCGTGCAGGAAATCGAACAGCACCTCCATCGGCGGACGGGACGAGCGATCCTGAACGTCGAGTGTCTCACTGACCTTGTGCACCAGCAGCTCAGGGTTCTCCACCGCGGCCAGCTCGACCAGCCAGGCACCGGCCGGATAATCTTCGCGCACCTCGGCCGCCACCCGCAGCGCCAGCCGCGTCTTGCCGACCCCGCCCGTACCGGTCAGCGTCACGATCCGGGCATTCGACAGCAGCCGCTTGACCTGGGCCACCTCGGCTCGGCGTCCGATGAAGCCGCTCACCTCCGCCGGCAGCCGTCCGACGGGATACCCGCCGGAAACGTTCGTCGCCGCGCCGGCCATCAGGGCGGGGTCCTGAGCCAGGATCGCCTGGTGGAGCGCCACCAGTTCTGGGCCGGGGTCCAGGCCCAGGTCCTCGGCCAAACGTTTGCGCAGGTCCCCATAGGAGGCCAGCGCGTCGGACTGCCGCCCGGCCCGATACAGCGCGCGCACCTGCACGGCCCGCAGTCTTTCCCGCAGCGGATGACGTTCCACGAGGTCGATCAGGTCGCCGGCGAGCAGCGCGTGCTCGCCGAGCTCCAGCCGAACCTCGGCCTGCAGTTCCAGCGCGGACAGCCGCTGCTCCTCCAGCCGATCGGCTGTCGGCCGGACGAAGCCGCTGTCGGCGAAATCGGCGAATGCCGGTCCGCGCCACAGCGTCAGCGCCTCGTCCAGCAACGCCACCCGCGTTCGGGGATCCGCCGCATCCTCAGCCCGGACGATCAGCTCGGTGAACCGCCCGGCGTCCGTCGATCCGGGATCGATGTCGAGCGAATATCCCTGCGGCCGGGAAACGACCAGTTCGCCGCCACCAGGCTCCTGTTCCAGCGCATGCCGCAGCCGGGACACCTTCACCTGCAGCGCGCCGGTGGGATTGGCCGGCAGGTCGTCTCCCCATAGATCATCGATAAGCCGGTTGGCCCGCACGGCTCGGCCCTGATGGGCGAGCAGGTCGGCCAGCAGCGCGCGCACCTTGGTCTCGGGCACCGCCACCAGCTCGCCCTCAGCCGTCCACACCTGCACCCGGCCGAGCACCCCGAAGCGCATAGTCCCAGGTTAACGCCACGATCGCACCGAGCGCCCGCGCCCCGCCACCGGTCATCCGAAAGGACCCGATGATCCCACGACGTCCACGGTCATCCCCGCGCGCAGGGCCGTGCCCGTGGGCGAACTGCCGATGTCGGACGTCCTTCCCGATACCGTCGATCGGTCTACGGGGCACGGCGGCCACTCGAATGGGAGGGATGAGAGGGCGTCTTATGCACGCGGTCTCCCACCTGGACCCATCATCCTCATATAACCGCAGGTGAGACTGGGGGTGGAGGGACAGGTGTGACGGTGGCTCGTCACATAAACTGATATGTGGGGACACGGGGGGAGAGGTCGCATGCTTCCTGAAGTGCACGGATGGTTGCGATGCCGTACTTCGTCCGCCGAGGACTGGCCGCTCCGGGACCTGGTGGCCGCCAAGGGGGAGACCACCGTCAGCGTGGTGCTGCCGGCCCGTGACGAACGGGAGACCGTGGGGGAGATCGTCGGGGTGATCCTGCGGGAGCTGGCCGCGCTGGTCGACGAGCTCGTGGTGATCGACTCGGGCTCCACCGACGACACGGCGCGGGTGGCCGCGCGGGCCGGGGCCCGGGTGCACGCGCAGGATGAGATCCTGCCGCAGCTCAAGCCGCTCGATGGCAAGGGTGAGGCGTTGTGGAAGTCGCTGGCGGTCACGTCGGGGGACGTGCTGGTGTTCGCCGACGCCGATATCCGGAAATTTCGGGCGTCTTTGATACGTGGGGTGCTCGGGCCGTTGCTGGCTGACCCGACCGTCGCGTACGCCAAGGGCTGTTATGACCGCCCGCTCGACGGCGCCCCCAACGGGGGCGGCCGGGTCACGGAGCTGGTCGCCCGCCCCCTGATCAACCTGCACTGGCCGGAGCTGGCGGGTTTCGTGCAACCGCTGGCGGGGGAATACGCCGGCCGCCGCTCCGCCCTCGAACGCGTACCGTTCCTGACCGGCTACGGGGTGGAGCTGGGTCTGCTGATCGACCTGCTGGAGCTGGCGGGCCTGGACGGGTTCGCCCAGGTGGATCTGGGCTCGCGCGAGCACGCGCCGCAGTCCACCGAGGCGCTCGGGGGCATGGCCTCGCAGATCATGCTCGCGGCGTGGTCCCGGCTGGAACGGCAGGGGAAGATCCGGGCGTGCCATGAGCCTTCGGTACGGCTGGCGCAGTTCCGCAGGGGTCACGACCAGCGTCACGACGTGCTGACCAGGGACGTCGGCATCGGCGAACGCCCGCCCATGCTCACCCTCGACGCCCCGCCGGTAGCTGCGTTCCCGCATGGCGGGAACGGGGCGCCGGCCTGACCGACGTCGAGGCGGGGGCTACTTGAGGGCGGCGGTGACGAAGGCGGCGACCTGGTCGCGCATGGCCTCGTGGTCGTCGGCCGCGTCGCGGAGGATGATCCGCCCCAACTGCGGCATCATCGACGGGAACAGCGCCAGCCCCGTCAGCATGAACAACATCCGCGCCGTGTCCGCCGAGGGCTCCTCCCCGCGACCGGCCGCCAGTGAGGCCGTCTTCCTGCCGCAGCGCTCCACCCGGGTCTCCTGCCCCGGCAGCAGCTCCTGGCCCCGGTAGCTGAGCGCCTCCCACATGAGGAGCCGCACCAGGTCGGGATGGGAGTGGTAGTAGTCGGTCAGCTTGGCCGCGTAGTCGACGGGGTCGGCTCCCGGGAGCGCGATCTGGGCGGTCAGGTCGTCGAGTGCCTCGGTGATGACCGCGTCGAACAACTTCTCCTTGTTGCCGAAGTGCCCGTAGATGCGTTCCTTGTTGACGCCGGCGCGCTCGGCGATGCGATCGACGCGGGCGCCCGCCACCCCGTACGCGGCGAACTCCTCGCGCGCGGCCTCCAGCAGGGCGGCCCGGGTGGCGGCGGTCGAGACCTTGGATGCCATGCCGCCCATCATAACCCCACCAACTAGTTGGTTGTGAACCAACTGAACAGTTGACATCCAACCAGTTGGTTGGCTAGCGTCCCGGCTCATGACACTCACCTTTCGCCGAACCCCACCGCCGCTCCCATCTCCAGCGGCAACCCCAACGGCAACTGCTGTGGCGACCCCTGCTCCGTTCGCCCGCACGCTGACGGCCTTCACGCTGACCGCCATCCTGGTCAGCGGCCAGTTGTACGTCGTGATCCCCCTCCTGCACGACATGGCCACCGGCTGGGCGACCTCGGCCGACGGCCTGACCTGGCTGGTGACCGCGTTCGGCATCGGGTACGGCGTCGGCTTCCTGGTGTTCGGCCCCCTTTCCGACCGGTACGGCCGCCGCAGGCTCCTGATGATCGGATTGCCGCTGGCCGCCGTCACCACGGCATTGGTCGCGTTGAGTCCCTCACCCGAGGTGGCCATGGCCTTGCGGGCGTTGCAGGGTGTGGCGGTGGCGACGTTCCCGCCTGCCGGGATGGCGTATCTGGCCGAGCGGCTGGAGCCGGGCCGCCGGGTGGCCGCGATCGCCTCGGTGACCGGCGCGTTCCTCGCCTCGGCCGTGGTGTTGCAGGTCGCCGCCCAGCTTCTCGTGGACACGATCGGCTGGCGCGGGATGTTCGCGCTCTCGGCGGCCGGGTTCGCGGTGGCCGCCCTCGGCCTGCGCGCCGTCATGCTGCCCGACCGGCCGCGCGAGAAGGCCGGGAGCCTGCTGTCGGCCTACCGCCCGTTGCCAGGACTGCTGTTCCACCGCGTGCTCACCCTGCGTTACCTGGCCACGATCATGCTGATGGTCAGCTTCGTGGCGGTGTACACCGGCCTGCAGATCTACGGCGTCAGCTCGCCCGCCGACCTGCTCGCCCTGCGCGCGGCGGGCCTGCCGGCGATCGTGCTGGTGCCCGTCGTCATGCCGTGGCTGGCCCGGTTCCGCGCGACGGCCAGGGTGATGGCGTTCTACGCGGCCGCCGCCCTCGTGCTGGCGGCCATCGGCTTCACCGGCACGGCCGTGCTGGTGGTCCTGCTCGCCCTGTACGTCGCCGCCATCACCGGCGGACTGCCCAGCATGAACGAGGCCATCTCCGCCGACGCCGGGCCGTCGCGCGGGACGGCGCTGGCGCTGTTCTCCTTCGCGCTCGCGATCGGCGGCAGCATCGGCCCGCAGGTGGCCGCCGCGTTCGGCGGGTTCACCCCGCTGATGTACGGCCTGGCGATCGGCATGGCCCTGGCCGTCCTGGCGGCCCTGGCCTCGACCAGGACGGCCCGCGCTGCGCGGTGAGCGGTCAGCCGGGCAGGCGCAGCAGGCCGCCGAGGGTGAAGTCGGGGCGATCGACGCGGACGTCCGGCACCAGCCACGACGTGTCGATCGCCGCCCGGCCCAGCGCCCGCCCCGCCGGACCGAGGGGCTTGAGCAGCGCTTCGCAGTCTCCGCCCACGGAGTGCGCGAGGGAGCAGAGCCACATGGCGACGTCGTCGGTCTGGCCGTTGAGGTTGATCCTGGTGCGGAAGGTGCCGCTGGTGGCGTCGTACGCGTTGTTCGCGTTGTTCAGCGCGAGCGGGGCCGTGTCGAGGAAGGTCTCGATCGACTCGCGCTGGCGTACCAGAAGCCTGGTGAGCCTGGCGAGGTCGCGCGTGCCGGCCGCGATCTCGCCCCGGTTGTCCTCGACGAAGCCGGCGACCCGCGTGAGCGTGCCGGACAGGCCCCGCAGGACGGCCCGCAGCTCCTCGCGCTCGCCGTCGAGCTGCCGCGAGACGCCCGCCAGATCCTTCATGAACGCCCTGATCTCGGCGTCGTCGCGGGCCATCGCGCCCGTGACGACGGCCAGGTCGCGAACCGTCCGCGACGCGTCGTCGCCGCTCCCGGCCAGCGCGGACACCGCGTCGGACAGCCCGCGCACGGTGGCGCCCGCGCTCTCGCCCCGCCCGCCGAAGGTGCCCGCCGACACCTGGAGCAGCCGCGACAAGGCGCCCTCCGCGTTCGCGCCGCGCGGGCCGAGCGCCACCACGAGCTCGTCGTACGCCCGCAGCGCCTCGTCGATCTCCACCGGTGAGCGCCCCTCGCGCATCGTCGCGCCATCCGCCAGCGCCGGCCCGGAGGTGTACGGGGGAGCGAGCTGCAGATACCGGTCGGCGATGACGGACCTGGCCACGATGACCGCCTGCGCGTCCGCCGGAACCTTGCGCCCGGCGTCGTACTCCAGCTCCACCCGCACCCGCCCGCCCTCCGGCGTGACCGCGCTGACCCGCCCCACCCTGACGCCGAGCACCCGCACGTCGGAGCCCGGATAGAGGCCCACGGCGCGGTCGAAGTACGCCGTCGCCCGCACCGTGCCCGCCGGTTCGAGCACCAGGTAACCGGCCCCGGCCGCGAGGAGGGCCAGCAGCACGATCAGCCAGCGGTTCAACTCCGGATCCTCCCGTGTTCATCGAGTGAGCGAGATATTACCCAGAGTTGACCGTCGGCCTGTGCCCGATCCGGATCGCGGACGGGCATTCCTGGCGGGGCTACCGGCCGGTAAGGTGTTACCACCGGTAACGGCTCGGCTTGAGGAGTGCGGCACATGACGGGGTTCTGCCCGGAGCTCAGTGACGACGTCGTCGGCGTACGTGACTGGGTGCACGACTTCGCCCGCGACGTGATCCGCCCGGCCGGCGCCGAATGGGACGAGCGTGAGGAGACCCCCTGGCCGGTCATCCAGGAGGCGGCCAAGATCGGGCTGTACTCCCTCGACTTCTTCGCCACCCAGTGGTTCGAGGAGAGCGGGCTGGCGCTGCCGGTGGCGTTCGAGGAGATCTTCTGGGGTGACGCGGGCATCGGCCTGTCGATCACCGGCACCGGCCTGGCCGCCGCCGCCCTGGCCTCGAACGGCACCCCCGAGCAGATGGGGGAGTGGCTGCCGCACATGTTCGGCACGGAGAACGACGTCAAGCTGGGCGCGTTCTGCGCCTCCGAGCCCGACGCCGGCTCCGACATCGGCGCCATCCGCACCCGCGCCGTCCGCGACGGAGGCGACTGGGTGCTGAACGGCGTCAAGACCTGGGCCACCAACGGCGGCATCGCCGACGTCCACGTCGTCGTGGCCTCCGTCGATCCGTCGCTCGGCACCAGGGGCCAGGCGTCGTTCGTCGTCCCGCCGGGCACGCCGGGTCTGTCCATGGGGCAGAAGTTCCGCAAACACGGCATCCGCGCCTCCCACACGGCCGAGGTGGTCCTGAAGGACGTACGCGTGCCCGGGTCCTGCCTGCTCGGGGGCGAGGAGAAGCTGGAGGCGCGGCTGGCCCGCGTACGAAAGGGGGAGCGGGGCGGGGAGCAGGCGGCGATGCGCACGTTCGAGACCACCCGGCCGTCGGTGGCGGCGATGGCGGTGGGGATCGCGCGGGCGGGCTTCGAGTACGCCAGGGACTACGCCCGCGAACGCGAGCAGTTCGGCCGCAAGATCGGCGAGAACCAGGCCATCGCCTTCCTGCTCGCCGAGATGGCCACGCGGGTGGACATGGCCCGGCTCCTGACGTGGCGGGCGGCGTGGATGGCCCGCCACGGCCGGCAGTTCGAGCAGGCCGAGGGGTCGATGTCGAAGCTCGTGGCGGGGGAGACGGCGGTGTGGGTGACGGAGCAGGCGATCCAGATCCTGGGGGGCGCCGGGTACACCAGGGAGCATCCGGTGGAGCGCTTCCACCGGGACGCCAAGATCTACACGATCTTCGAGGGCACGTCGGAGATCCAGCGCTTGATCATCGGCCGCGCGGTCACCGGCCTGCCGGTCCGGTGAGGACTTCGCACCTCAAAGGGTTAGATCAAATCACGCGGCAATGATTCTGCCCTTCTGCCAACCTTTTCCGGCACCTTCGCGTTGAGGCCATGTGAGTGATCCAACGGAAGACGCCGCGTACGCCGCCTTCGTCGAGGCGGCCTGGAACAGGCACATGGCGGTCGCCATCCTGCTCATCGGCGACCGCCATGGGTTTCAGGCTGCGGATGCGAGGGGGGCATGCGGTTCCGGCCGTCTACGGCGGTCAAGGCCGCCGTCGGTAAGTAACCACACCAGCTCGTCGGCGGTCCGCCGCGGGGGTGCGGGCCGCCGGCGCTCTTCGCGGCTCAGCAGGGCGTGAAGAAGACTTTCAGCGTGCCGTCCAGGCTCCCCCACTGGCCCGGAGGTTGACTGCACCCGGACCAGCGCTGCCCGATGACTTGCTCGCCGCTGTAGTAGCTGAAGACGATGAGGAGGTCGCCCCCTGGCGGGGGAGGAGGGATGGCGTGGGCCGGGGTCGCGCCGAGAGCGAGTGCGCCGGCGATCAGCGCCGCCGCTGAAACCCCTCGCTTGAATCGCATGGAGGTTCCTCCGAGGCCGATTGGGCGGCCCGGCCAGGAAAGACCGGGCCATGTGCCTATTTGACGTCAGAGTAAGCGCACTTGATCAATGCTGCCAGTGGCAATCGACACTGGGCAAACTCGTACGGGCTCTGGCTGCGGGGGCGGCCGGCGCGATAGTCCTCATCGGAAGCGTGACACCAGTCCAGGCCGCCGGGTACAAGGTGACGGAAAGAGCGGCCGACCCGGCAAAGCACGCGGCGAGAACCGCTTCGGGGTCGTCGACGCCGGGCGGCGCGGTGGCCGGTTCGGCGGTGAGGCGGCTGATGCCCTCATCCATGAGGGACAACAGGTCGCGGATGAGGTCTTCCTTTCTGGGCCAGTAGAGGTAGACCGGCCCTTGCCGACACCGGCGGCCCGGCTGATCTCAGTTTTGGGGTGACCACACGTACGGAGTCGTGGTGGTCACGGCGTGGAAGCCGAGCCGCCGCAGGATCGGGGCGCTGTCATCCGATGCGTCCACGTGCAGAAACCTGGCGCCGCGGGCGGCGGCGAGTTCGGCTCTGGTGGCGACCAGCGCACGATAGACGCCCCGGCCGCGCCACGCGGCCAGCGTCGAGCCGCCCCACAGGCTGGCGAACTCGGTTCCCGGGCGGAACACCAGCCAGGCCGCGGAGACCACCTCGCCGCCCGCCTCGGCCACGAGGACGGCGATCTCGTCAGGGGCCGCCGAGACCCGGGCGATCAGGTCGTCGCCGAGCCACCCCCAGTCCTGTCCCCAGACGGCCGATTCCATGGCGGCGATGCGATGCATGTCGGCGTCCTGGCTCACCCGCCGCAGAGTGACACCGTCCGGCAGGGCCGGCGCCGCGGTCATCTCCTCGGCGAGGCCGATGAGGACCGTCTCCCGCTCCTCCGGGATGAAGCCCGCGGCGCGCAGCCGGTCGGTGAGGTCGGCCGGCTGGTCGTGCTCGCGGGTCTTCCACTCGACCGCCTGATCGCGCGCCGCGAAGTAGTCGCGCTGGCGGGCGATCAGCCGGTCGAGCTCGGAGCCGCGTACCCCGATGTCACGCGGGGTGCTGACGAAGCCACGGAACTGGCCGACGATCCGCAGCAGCGAACCGTCCCGTTCGTAGGTGACGCCGGCGGGCGGGCTGAGCGGCGCTTCCCGCATCTGCTCGTCATAGGCCGTGAGCAAGTTGTCGATGTCTGTCATGGAACAGAACAGTACGGGTTTATATGGTCAGCCGGTGGCGACCGTGCCGGGCAGGGCGTAGGCGAACAGTTCGGCGTCGGTCGCGGTGATGTCTCCCTGACGGCAGGCGGATTCGGCGGCGCGGAAGGCCGTCTTGGTGAGCCGCACCGCCGTGGGGTCGCGGCGGGCCAGGCGGCCGGCCAGGGCGGTGGTCGTCTCGTGCAGGTCTCCCACGGGCGCCACACGGTGGACGAGCCCGTACGCGCGGGCGGTCGCGGCGTCGATCACGTCGCCGGTCAGGACCAGCTCCCGCAGCCGTGAGACGCCGATCTCCATCGCCAGGCGGGGCCCCGCGCCGCCCCACAGCGCGGGGACGCCGATGGTGAGCTCGGGCAGGCGGAACGTGGCGCTCGCGCAGCTGACGCGCAGGTCGCAGTGGGCGGCCAGGCAGATGCCGGCGCCGATCACCTTGCCGTGCACCTGCGCGACGGTGATGGCCGGGCTTTCCGCCAGCGCCCGGCAGGCGCGCCGGCCCGCCTCCACGGCCGCGCGCACGGCCCGCCGGTCGGCGCCGATCATCTCCGGGATGTCCGCGCCCCGGCAGAACGACGGCCCTTGGCCGGACAGCACGATGACGCGCACCTCCTGGCCGGATTCGTCGTGCAGGCGTTCCACGGTGGCGGCCAGGTCCCGCAACATGGCGGTGGTCAGGGTGTTGTGCTCTCGCGGCCGGTTCAGCCGGATCGTGGCCAGGGGCCCCCGCCGTTCACAGGTGATCGCGGGCTCTGCCCCGGCGGTCTGTGTGGAAGGTGGCTCTGTGGCCGCGGTCATGGCGGTCCTCTCCGGCGTTGCGGTGATCGGGAACGACGAGGAGCCGCGTCATGCCGCGGAAGGTCACCCCGCCGGGGCGCTGGGGCGGGGCGGCCGGCCGGAGCGGAGGACACCGCCGGAGCAGGGCGGTGAGGAACTCGCCGCCCAGCATGCGGGCCAGGGCCGCGCCGAGGCAGTAGTGCGGGCCGGCGCCGAAGCTCAGGGCGGCGGTGGGGGAGCGCCGCAGGTCCAGCCGGTCGGCGTCGGCGACCGCGGCGGAGTCGCGTTGCGCCGATCCGATCAGCAGGTGTACGAGGGTGCCACGCGGGACGGGGATGCCCGCGATGCCGGTGTCCTGACCGGCGACCCGGTGCGTCATCTGGAGCGGCGGGTCCCAGCGCAGCAGCTCTTCCACCGCGCCGGGGACCGCCTCGGGATGCGCCCTCAGCCAGGCGGCCTGGTCGGCGTGGCCGGCCAGCGCGGGCACCATCGCCGACAGGTGGCCGGATACCGTTTCCTGGCCGCCGACGAGGATGACGGTGGCCACCGCCCTGGCCAATTCGGGCTCCGCCTGCTCGCCGCCGTCCTGGGCTCGTACCAGCTCGGTGAGCAGGTCGTCTCGGGCCTGGCGGCGGCGCCGCTCGATGGCCTCGCTCATGTACGCGCCCAGCGTCCCGGCCGCCTGGTCGGCCCGCCTGGCCTGGGCGGGGCTGGGGGACAGGTCCAGCACCTGGGTGTAGTCGAAGACCAGGCCGCGCAGCAGGTCACGGTCGGCGACGGGCAGGCCGATCAGTTCGCACAGCACGGCCATGGGCAGGGCGTCGGCGACGGTGGCGACGAAGTCGGCGTGTCCGTCCCGCTCCAGGTCGTCGTTCAGGGTGTCCAGGCAGGCGCCGACATGCCGGACGACGGCGGGGCGCAGCCGTTCCAGCGCCCGGCGGGTCAGCCGGTGGGTGGCGGCCTGGCGATGCCAGGTGTGCTCGGGGGGATCGAGCTGGAGCATGCCTCGCGTGCACTCCACCGCGGCGAGCCCGGATCGCCAGCCCTCGGTGTGCTCATCCCGCCAGACGGCGCTCGGCACCAGCCAGCTCTTGTCCTTGATCACGCTGGAGCATTCCTCGAAACCGGGGAGCAGCAGGCCGCCCCAGGGAGTCGGGATCGCCGGGCCGAGGCCGCGCAGCTCCGCGTAGATCGGGTACGGGTCCTGCCTGCCCGGCCCGTGTCGCAGCCGCCGGAGAAGCCCGATCGCCGCCCGGCAATCTGGGGCCGCCGGGAGGCCGGCCATGAGTTCAGTCACTCAGAGTAGTTTACTCTTAACGGTTTGTTATCAGCGGTGTCATTACTCTCCGCTTGAAGTATGTTGCCGAGAGTAATCATCGCTGCGGCATCCGCTGCTCACAACGAGAGGCAAGGCGACCATGAATCCCTTCTATGTGGACAAGATGCACAAGATGGTCACGTTGCTGGACGAGAACGGCGACGGCGCTCTCACGATCGACGACTTCTACGAGGCGGCGGACCGCGTGGCGGTCTCCTTCGGGCACCTCCCGGGGTCGCCGGGATACACAGCGATCAGAGACGTCTACACCCGGATGTGGGATGAGGTGTACGCGGGGCTGGACACCGACGACGACCAGGTCCTGAGCTTCGACGAGGTCATCGCGGCGCACCGCGACACCATCCTCAGCCCCGCCGACGGGTATGAGAAGTTCCGCCCGGTCGCTCAGGCGTTCCTGACCCTGGCCGACAGCGATGGGGACGGAATCGTCTCGCGGAAGGAATTCATCCAGGCCATGAACCAGGCGTTCAGGCTCCCCGAGGAGGACGCAGGGCGGGCGTTCGACTCCCTGGACTCCGACGGCGCGGGCTGCCTGACCCATGAGCAGATCCACCAGGCGGCCAAGGGCTTCTTCTGCACCGACACCAAATCCTACGGCGCGGGCCTGTTCGGTCCCATCGCACCGATCAGGATGTGAACCACGGGGACGGCGGGGGGTGGCGGGGGTGGCGGTCCGGTGCGGTTGATCGGGTCCCTGCCCCGGCGGTTGAGCGCCTCAGTTCTTGCCGGACAGTTCCCCTGACAGCGTGGCGTGCATGCGGGCGCTGGGCTGGTTGAGCCCGATGATCTGCACGGTCTTGCCGCGGGCGGCGTACTTGGCCTCGACGGCGTCCAGGGCGGCGACCGAGGAGGCGTCCCAGATGTGGGCGCCGGTCAGGTCGATGACCACGTCGCCGGGGTCGCCCGCGTAGTCGAACCGGGAGACGAGGTCGTTGCTCGAGGCGAAGAACAGCTCGCCGGTGACGGCGTAGACGACCTGGTGGCCGTCGGGGTCGAGGCAGGCGGTGACGCCGGCCAGGTGGGCGACGCGGCGGGCGAAGATGACCAGGCCGGTCAGCGAGCCGGCGACGACGCCGATGGCCAGGTTGTGGGTGGCGACCACGATGGCGACGGTCACGACCATGACGGTGGTCTCGCCCACGGGCATGCGCCTGAGGGTGGCGGGGGCGACGGAGTGCCAGTCGAAGGTGCCGAAGGAGACCAGGATCATGACGGCGACCAGGGCGGCCATCGGGATCTGGGAGACCAGCGGGCCGAAGACGATGCACAGCACCATGAGCAGCACGCCCGCGGTGAACGTGGACAGCCGGGTGCGGGCGCCGTTCTTGACGTTGATCATTGTCTGGCCGATCATGGCGCAGCCGCCCATGCCGCCGAAGAAGCCGGTGACGATGTTGGCGATGCCCTGGCCGATGGACTCGCGGGTCTTGGAGGAGCGGGTGTCGGTCAGATCGTCGACGAGCTTGGCCGTCATCAGCGACTCCATCAGGCCGACCAGCGCGAAGCCGAGCGCGTACGGGGCGAGGAGAGTCAGCGTGTCCAGCGTGAAGGGCACGTCGGGCAGGCCGGGCACGGGCAGCGAGGAGGGCAGCGCGCCCCGGTCGCCGACCGTGGGCACGGCCAGGTGGGCGCCGACGGTGAGCGCGGTGAGCGCGACGATCGAGATCAGCGGGGCCGGGATCGCCCTGGTCAGCCGGGGAAGGAACACCATCAGCGCGAGCGCGCCACCCACCAGGGGATAGACGATCCACGGCACGTCGATCAGCTCGGGCACCTGAGCCATGAAGATCAGGATGGCCAGGGCGTTGACGAAGCCCACCATGACGCTGCGCGGCACGAACCGCATCAGCTTGGCCACGCCGAGCGCGCCCAGCACGATCTGGATGAGGCCGCCGAGGATGACGGTGGCGACCAGGTAACCCAGGCCGTGCTCCCGCGCCAGTGGCGCCACCACGAGGGCGATCGCGCCGGTGGCGGCGGAGATCATCGCGGGCCGCCCGCCGACGATCGCGATCACGACCGCCATGGTGAAGGAGGCGAACAGACCGATGCTGGGATCGACCCCGGCGATGATGGAGAACGAGATCGCCTCCGGGATCAACGCGAGCGCCACGACCAGCCCGGACAGGATCTCGGTGCGGGCCACGACGGGGGTCAGCCAGGTGGGGCGGCGGAGCGTGGGCCGGTGGGAGGGCGTGGAGGCAGAGCTGGGCAAACTACATCCTTAACGGTGAGCAGGCGCTGCTGCCGCGACGGCGCGGGCAGGGGCGACAGGCGGCCGGTGAGAGCTGGGCCGCGCGCCGACGTGGACGGGGCACGTCTCAGATGGGCGAGCCCTCCTGGGCCATGGTCGACTCTATCGTAGCGGCCGAGCCGGAGATCATCCGAGCCAGGCCCAGGAGCGACGGGCGCACGCCTGGCCGGGCCTGGCCCCCACCACCTCCGGCGCGCGCCTGGCCGGGCCTGGTCTCCACCACCTTCGGCGCTACCGGCCCCTCCCGCGCCTGCTTCCCGTCATGACGCCGGGTCAGTACAACCAGCGGTAGGAGCGGACGACGTCCGCCGCGTCGCGGTCGGCCGCGCGGGCGGCGTCGGAGGCGCGAACGGCGCGGAAGGCGTCGGTCAGCTCCTCGCCCAGCGCGGAGCGGATGCGCTGGTTGGTCAGCAGCGCGCGGAGTTGCTGCTCGACGGTGGTGGGCAGGCGGTGGATGCCGTGTTCGGCCCGCCGCTCGTCGCTCCAGGTGTCCGGGTTCTCCTGAACGGGGCCGGGCGGGGTGAGGCCGTCCTCGATGCCGGACAGTCCCGCGCCCATGACGGCGGCGAGCGCGAGGTAGGGGTTGGCCGAGGCGTCGGACGGCTTGAGCTCGACGTTGGCGTGCCCGGCGCCCAGCAGGGGAGTGGTCGGCACGAGACGCAGCGCCGCCTCCCGGTTCTCCACCCCCCAGAAGCCGTACGCGCCGCACCAGTAGCCGGGCCGCAGCCGTTGCAACGAGCACACGCTGGGCGCGCTGACGGCCACGATCGCGGGTAGGTCGCGCAGCAGGCCCGCCAGGTAGGCGCCGCCTTCCGCGGTCAGGCTCGCGGGGCCGTCGCCGCCGGACAGGAGGTTCGTCCCGGCACGTGACAGCGAGGTGTGCAGGTGCCAGCCGTTGCCGACCTGGCCGAGCGTGACCAGCGGGGCGAAGCTCGCCCGCAGGCCGTGCGCGCGGGCGGCGGCGTGAACGGTCTGCCGGGCCAGGAGTTGCCGGTCGGCGGCGGTGACCGGGTCGGTGGGGGCGATGTTGAACTCGAACTGGCCGGGGCCGTACTCGCCGTGGAACTGGCCGATGGGCACGCCGTTGCGGTCGAGGTCGCGCAGCAACTGCTCGGCGAAGGCGTCCACGGCCAGCATCTTGGCGGGACCGTAAGAAGGCCCGTCGTAGATGGGGCGCACGTCGTCGCCGTCGCCGTCATCCGCCCGGCTGAGGTGGAACTCCAGCTCGTAGCCGGCCAGGAACTCCAGCCCGAGGCTCGCCGCCCTGGACACCTGCCGCTCCAGCACGCCCCGCTGGTCGTACGGCCAGGCGGACCCGTCGGCCGCCACCTGCCGGCCCGGCACCCACGCGAACCCGGGCTGCCCGGCCAGCGGGACGACCTGGTCGGAGACCGGCATCAGGCGGATGTCGCCCGAGGGGGTGCCCAGAGGGGCGTGCTCGAAGGTGATGCCGTCGTGGGAGTCGAACACCGCGAACAACGGCGTGATCCCGACCCCGCGCTCGATCGCCGCGCCGAACTGGTCGATGGGCACCGTGCGCGATCGGGGAATTCCA
Organism: Nonomuraea insulae; assembly: GCF_042656245.1. NCBI lineage: Bacteria > Bacillati > Actinomycetota > Actinomycetes > Streptosporangiales > Streptosporangiaceae > Nonomuraea > Nonomuraea insulae. The sequence goes on along the minus strand of NZ_JBHSPA010000025.1, from coordinate 139,255 downwards.
TTGTTGTCCGCCCAGACTATCGTTACTCCGACAATTCGCGTTTCTGCCGGGGCCAGATTGTCCGGCGCGCCGGCGGCCAGTTGGTCGAGCATCGACATCCCTTCGCCCGTTCACGGTCATCGAATGCTCGACTTTATCCCTGACCTGGTCAGGGCCGGGGGTGCAACGCCCATTGCCGGCCGCAAATCATTTCAGGACATTTCTAGATGGGGCCACTAATGCGCGGAGAAGGTCGGGGAATGCCTCGTCTATTTCGTCGCGGCGCAGCGCGTTCATCCGTGACGTGCCGACGTAGTACTGGCGGATGAGGCCGGCCTCGCGCAGCACGTTGAAGTGGTGGGTGGCGGTGGACTTGCTGACCGGCAGGTCGATGGTGCCGCAGGCGAGGTCCCGGCCGGCGGCGTAGAGCTCGCTGACGATCAGGCGGCGCACCGGCTCGACCAGGGCTTCGAGCACCTGCTGCAGGCTGATCGTGTGGATGTCGGGGTGGGGCGGGACGCGCTCCCGCCCGCTTCGCCGCGTGACCGTCATCACTCCATAGTACGACACCTATCGAAGTTTGACGGCCATCGAACTTTCTGCTTGGGTGAGGCACGACTACGGAAAGGGGAGATGCGTGATGGTCAGGACGGTGCGTTTCCACGAGCACGGCGGGCCGGAGGTGCTGCGGCTGGAGGACGTGGCGATCGGGGAGCCCGGTTCCGGCGAGGTGCTGATCCGGGTGGACGCGATCGGGATCAACCGGGCCGAGGCGTTGTTTCGCGGCGGAAACTACATCGAGCCCGTCAGGCGGTTCCCCGCCCGCCTCGGCGCCGAGGCCGCCGGGGTGGTCGAGGCCGTGGGCGCGGGGGTGGGCGCGGGGGTGACGGGGATCGAGGCGGGGCGGCCGGTCAGCGTGCTGCCGGCGTTCTCGATGAACGACTACGGCGTGTACGCCGAGCGGGCGATCGTTCCCGCGGCCGCGGTGGTGGAGCGTCCCGATGCGCTCGGGGCCGTCGAGGGGGCGGCGGTGTGGATGCCGTACCTGACGGCTTACGGGGCGCTGCTGGAGGTCGGGGGGATGCGTGCGGGGGACACGGTCGTCGTGACCGCCGCCTCCAGCAGCGTGGGCCTGGCCGCGATCCGGGTCGCCAGGCACATCGGGGCGGTGCCGCTCGCCACCACCCGCACCACCGCGAAGAAGGAGGCGTTGATCGAGGCAGGGGCGGCCGAGGTGATCGTCACCGCCGAGGAGGACGTCGCCGGGCGCCTGCTCGACCTGACCGGGGGACGCGGCGCCGAGTTCGTCTTCGACGCCGTCGCCGGGCCCGGTGTGGTGGAGCTGGCCAAGGCGGTCGCGCCCGGTGGCACGCTCTTCCTGTACGGGGCGCTGAGCGGCGAGGTCACCCCCTATCCGGGGTTCGACCTGGGCATGCCCGCGTTGAACCTGCGCACGTACACCGTCACCCACGAGACCACCGCCGATCCGGAACGGCTGCGCAGAGCCGTCGCGTTCGTCACCGCCGGCCTGCGTACCGGGGCCTTCGCGCCCGTCGTGGACCGCGTCTTCGGCCTGGAGGAGATCGTCGAGGCGCACCGCTACATGGAGGCGGGCGCCCAGATAGGCAAGATCGTCGTCGCCGTCGGGGGTCATCGCTGATCGATCGGCTTGCCGTGTTTGTCAAACAGGTGTAACCAGAGATGTACTGCCTTCCGGAAAGCTGATCTTTCGATCACGCACGAGGGGGGACAGGTGGACTTCGCGATTCTGGGCACCATCCGCCTCAACGGTCCCGGCGGCCGGGTCCGGCTCAGCCGCAAGCAGCGGGCCGTGATCGGGGTCCTGCTGCTCCACCCGAACGCGACCGTCTCCACGGAGCGCCTGATCAGCGCACTCTGGGACGACCCGCCCCGCTCGGCCCTGGCCAACGTCCAGACCTACGTCCATCAGCTCCGCCGCTCTCTGGAGGGCAGCGGCCTGCGGCTGGGGACCGAAGGGTCGGGCTACCTCTGCGAGGTCCCGCCGGGACAACTGGACCTGCTGGTGTTCGAGGAGGGCTCACGCCGGGCGCGCAGGGAGCGGGCGGGCGGCGACCTGGTGGCGGCCGAGCGGGAGTACGCGGCGGCGGTCGCGTTGTGGCGCGGCGCCCCGGCCGAGGACGTGCCGCTCAGCGGAGCCGTGACGCCGCGGATCACCGAGCTGGAGGAGCACCTGGCGGTGGCCAGGTCGGAGTGGATCGACGTACGGCTCGCGCTCGGCCACGACGACCTCGTCGCCGAACTGCGTACCCTCGTCGCCGCCCACCCGCTGCGCGAGCGGTTACGCGAGCAGCTCGTGGTCGCCCTGCACCGGAGCGGGCGGCGGGACGAGGCCCTCGACGCCTTTCGCGAGGCGCGCGAGCTGCTCGTGGCCGAGCTGGGCATCGAGCCGGGCCCGGAACTGCGCCGCCTCCACGCCGCACTGCTCTCCGGCGACGCCGACCGGCGCTCCGCACTGGGTCCCGGCGTGGATGATCGGCACGCCGCGGTGCTCGCCGGGGACGCTGATCGGCTCGGCGTGCGGCTGTCCGGGGACGCTGGTCCGCTCGGCGTGCGGCTGTCCGGCGATGCTGATCGGGACGGCGCGTCACCACCTGGTGATGACGGCCGGCACGGCGTGCCGCCTTCCACGGACGTTGAATCAGACCCGCGGCCGATGGCGTTCCGGGGGTTGTGTCAGCTGCCCGCCGACACCGCGGACTTCGTCGGGCGTGAGGGGGAGATCGCCGAGCTGCTGGAGCTGCTGCGGGCGGGCGCGAACCGGCTCAGCCCGCCCATCGTGGTCGTGTCCGGGCTGCCCGGCGTCGGCAAGACCACGCTCGCCGTACGGCTGGCGCACCTGTTGCGCGCCGACTACCCCGACGGGCAGCTCTTCGTCCGGCTCGGACGGGATGCGCGCGGCCCCAGGGAGCCCGGCGAGCTGCTGGATGTGCTGCTGCGCTCGCTCGGCCTCGACGGCGCGCTCATCCCCGCCCCGACCGAGGAACGTGCGAGGCTGCTGCGTCAGCGGCTGGCCGACCGGGCGGTGCTCGTCGTGCTGGACGACGCGGTCGAGGAGGACCAGCTCCGCCACCTGCTGCCCGGCACCGCACGCGGCGCCGTCCTGGTGACCTCCCGCTCCCGGCTGCCCGCCCTGGAAGGCGCCGTCGGGCTCACGCTCGACCTCCCGGACGAGAAGGACGCCAGGTTGCTGCTGGAACGCGTCGCGGGTCCCGACCGCATCGGTTCTGCGCCCGGCGCGGCCGAGCAGATCCTGCGTTCCTGCGGACGGCTGCCGCTGGCCATCAGGGTCGCGGGCGCCCGCCTGGCCACCCGGCCGGTCTGGCCGGTCAGCGAGTTCGCCACCCGGCTGGCAGGACGGGGCCTGGACGAGCTGGTCGTCGGCGGGCTGGACGTGCGCGCGACCTTCGAGCCGAGCTACGCGGCGCTGCCGGACCCGGCCCGGCGAGCGTTCCGCCTGCTGGGCCTGGCCGGACTGGACAGCGTGGCGGAGTGGTCGGTCGCGGCCCTCCTCAGACCACCCGCCCCGGAGAGAGAGGCGGCGCTGGAGGCGGATGCGGCGTTGGAGACGCTGGTCGCGCGAGGCATGCTCACCTCGACCGAGGTGGACGGGGCCGGGCAGCCCCGCTACCGGCTGCACGACCTGCTGCGGGTGTACGCGCGGGAGCGGGCGGAGGCGGAGGAATCCTCCGAGGGGCGTCGTGAGGCGCTCACCCGGCACGTACGGGAATGTCTGCTGCGTACCCGGGCCGCCACGCGTCGCCTGCCGATTCCGCTCGCCCCGCCGTACGAGCGTGCGCCGGAGGACGGGCCGGCGCCCGACGTACGGACGAGCGCGGCGTGGCTGACGGCCGAGCGGCGTACGTTGATGCTCGCCCTCAGCACCGCCGCCGACCTGGGCCTGGACGACACGGCCGCTGAGCTGGCCCACCACCTCACCGGCTACCTGATCATGGATCGGTTCCTGGCCGACGCCGAGCGGGTCCAGCGGATCGTGATCGGGCTGGGCGGTGGGCGCGCCGCGTTGCGGGCTCGGCTGCTGCTGGCCACGGTGGAGATCGAATGGGGCCGGTTCCCGCGGGCCGACACCATGTGCGGCGACCTTCTGACGGAGTTCGGCCGCGCCGGCGACACGCATGGAGCGGCGTACGCGCTGGTCGTCAGGGCCGCCGCGCGGCACGGGATGGGCCGGTTGGACGAGGCGCTGGCCGACGCCTACACCTGCCTCGACCTGCTGGTCGCTCGCGGCGACGCCGCCGGGCTGGCGTACGCGTGGACCTGGCCTGTCTGGATCCACGTCGAGCGCGGTGAGCACGGGCGGGCCGTGGAGATCGCCAGGGCGCGGCTGGAGGTGACCGAGAAGGACGACTACGCCATTCGCGGCAACCTGCTGCGCGGCCTCGGCACCGCCCTCTACCAGCGGGGCGAGACGGCCGAGGCCGTCGTCCGCTACCGGGAGAGCCTGCTGACGGCCAAGGCGCTCGGCGATCGCGTCGAGATGAGCAAGGTGCTGCGCCGGCTGGGTGAGGCGCTGGGTGCGCTGGGCCGGTTCGACGAGGCGGCCGAGACCCTGGCGGCGAGCCTTCGGCTGTTCGTGGAGTGCGGCGACACCCTGGGCGAGGCGCTGGCCGGGCACACCCTCGGCGTCGTACGCCTGCGCCAGGGCGAGCCCGGCCGGGCGCTGGAGCACCTGCGGGCCGCGCTGGAACGGCTCGGCGGCGATGGGCCTTCGGTGTGGCGCGCCCGCACACTCAGGGAACTGGGCCGGGCCCACGCCCTGCTCGGGCGGCACGAGGAGTCGGCGGCGGCGTGGCGCGGCTCCCTCGCCCTGTTCGGCGACGCGGCCGAGGGACGGCAGGTGGCCGAATACCTGGCAGGCTGATCGAATCCCTTCCCCGAGGGGGATCGGCTATTCGCCGAGCCGCCACACGACCGGCACGCCCTCCGCTCCCGCCAGCCTGGCCTCCTTGCGCGCCAGCCCCGGTGTGGCGCCCTCGGCGACCAGCCTGCCCTCGGGCGACAGGGCGGCCCACACCCCGGCGGGCGCGTCGGTGACCTCCAGCGCCCGGTTCACCTCGGGCCGGGCCGGGGCCGGAGTACCGAGGGCCTGCCGGCGCCGCCAGTACACCCACTGGAGGAAGATCAGCGGTCCGAGCACCGTCAGCAGCGGCAGAGGCCGGCCACTGGACAGGACGAGGACGATGGACAGAGCCAGCAGGACGGCCTCCAGACCGGCGGCACACCACGCCGCCGCCTTCCCGTACGCCCGCAGCGCCACCACTGGCCAGATCGACAACATCAGGCAGTCGCCGAGCCCGATGAGGGCGGGATCGTCGCCGAAGGAGGTGGCCAGCACGGGCGAGAACGGCAGTCCCCGCATGCGCTGGACGAAGTCGACGGTGAGCGAGGTCAGCCCGGTGGCCAGCGTGTCGTAGAGGGTGAGGGCGGCGGCCAGGGCGGCCACCTGCGCGGGCGTGATCGCGGCCTGTGTCCACAGGTTCACCACGCCGACGACGAGCAGGATCAGCAGGGCGTCGTTGATGACGAGGAGCGCGGCCGGCCATCCCAGCGCGTAGGCGGTGACGTCGGCGGCGCACAGGAGCAGGGCGGCGAGCATGGCCCACCGGCCGCCCAGCACGGGGGCGAGGGTGAGCTGGGTCAACGTCAGGATCACCAGCCCGAAGATCGATACGACGACGGCGGCGGGCACGTGCAGGTACGCGAACGGCATCACGACCAGCGCCCCCACCATGACCGCGACGTCCGCGCCCACCATCCGGCCGACCGGCGGCCTGGGCATGACGTAGCGGCCCAGGTACGCGGCGGTGAGCGCCACGGTCAGGGCGACGAGGGCGTACAGGGCGAGCACGTACGGGATCATCACAGTCCTCGCTCGAAGCTGATCTCCAGCAGGTCAGCGCGGAGCCGGCAGGGCGCGGGCAGGTCCTCGGCGGTCTCGACCAGGACGATGCCGGTCAGAGGCAGCCCGTGCGCGCGCTCCTCCAGCCGGCCGAGCAGGCCCTGTTCGCCCTTGCCCGCGACGACGTACAGGATCGTGCCCTCCAGGGCGTACCGGGTGGGCAGCGGCAGCGCGTGCTCGGCCTGCAGCAGGTCCAGTACGTCACGTGTGGTGAGTCCGCCGGGCGACCTGCGGCCGAGCACTCGCGAGGTGGCGGGCAGGGCGGCCAGCGCGCACGTCGGGGTCTCCTCTTCGGGCAGGACCTTGACGAGGTCGCCGGTGACGTACCTGAGCAGGAGCGTGGTGTCGCGGAAGGCGGAGTACGGGGTCACGACGATCGTGCCGACCTCACCGGGAGCGGCGGGGGCCAGGGTATCGGGGTCGAGTATTTCGACCAGGCCCTGGTCGGCGGGCAGGTGCAGGTGGCCGTCGGGGCAGACGCGGCCGGAGACCGGGGCGATCTCGGTCATGCCGTACCCGTCGCGGACCTCGGCCCCGAACGCGCGCTCCGCCCGCTCGCGCAGCGCGTCGGTGAGCACCTCGCCGCCGGACCAGATGGTGGTCAGCGCGAAGTCGCCGGCCCGCCAGCCGCCCCGCTCGGCCTCCTGCACGAGGGCCGCGAGGTAGGAGGCCGCCAGGTTGAGATGAGAGATCTGCGCGCGTTTGCCGGGCACATGGAGCGGAGTGGCCAGCCGGTCGAGCGTGGCGGCCGGATCGATGGTGCCCAGATGCGCGAACGCCGCCCCGGTACGGGTGACGGCCCGCTCGGTGAGGATCTGCGCGACGGAGCGCGAACTGCTCGCGTTGGCCCACACGTCGTCAGAGCGCACGTTCCCGGCCATCATGAGCGCGAGCGCCGACAAGGACGCCATCAGCTCGATCTCGTACGCGGAGAACCACACGAGCGTCGGCGTCCCCGTCGTGCCCGTCGTGTGCGCGAGCACGGACGGCTTGGCCCGGTCGGAGACGAACGCCGCCGGCCTACCGCGCAGGTCGGCCTTGGAGGTGGGGGCGATCGAGGACAGGGTCCGCGGGGTGATCGAAGCCGGGTCCACCCCGTGCTCCGCGAACCACCGACGGTAGTAGGGGCTCTCCGCCGCCGCGTGGGCCACCGTGCGCCGCAGCCGCCGCCGGGTGAGGTCCTCCTGGAGTTCGGGGTCGTTGCCCGCGATCAGATCGTCGGCGCCCTCGCCGGGCGAGCCGAACGTCTCCAGGGTCTCGCGCATGTCGTCGACCAGCGTGTTCACCTCTCGCAACCGGAACCTGCGCCCTGACATCATCGACCAGGCGTAGCCAAGCTGGCGTACCGCGGTGCCGAACACGCCGCATCCCTCCCGTCATGGGTGTCCCCCGGGAGAGGGCTCCCGGGGGCGCACTCGACCTTCGTCAGACCTGCAGCACGAAGATGGCGCTGGACAGGGTGCTGATGGCGTACTTGGCGTAACGACGGGCGGTCTTGACCATGGCGAACTCCAGGTTCCTCAGGGGGCGCACCGGCGGCGCCCTCTGTGATCAAGGATGAGAGCCGCCGCCAGAGACTCCCTACAGAGTCACTACAAGGCAAGCGCCGTCACATCAGCAGGAGCAGCAGGCTGACGTGATGGGTGAGGGTGGGGGAGATGGCGCCGCCGGTGGCCATCCACGCGCCGCCGAGCAGCACCGGCCCGGTGAAACGGCTGTCCGGCGGCCGCTGCTCCAGCAGCGCCCGCACCCGGCGGGTGACGTGTGAGTCGGCCAGCGCGAGCCGGTGCGATTCGCTCGCCGCGGACTGCGCCAGCGCCACTCGCGCGATCGTGCGCCCGGTCAGCACCCGGTCCCCGACCGCGCCGGCGGCGTCCTCGTCGGCCCAGCGTTCCAGCGCGTAACGCAGCGCCCGGTAGGGGTGCCCGAGGCCGGGCAGGACACAGGCGCAGACCGAGCCGGCCATCAGGTAGAGATGGTGCCTGCGCCTGATGTGGGCGGCCTCGTGGCGCAGCACGACTTCGAGCTCGCGCCCGGACAGCAGGTCGACCAGGCCACGGGAGAGGATCACCCCGCCCTCCCTGCCGGGCACGGCCACGGCGAAGGGGCGGTCGTCGGGGACGACACCCGTACCGAGGGCTCTGGCCTGGCGGAACTCGGCCCGCCAGGCCAGCGCCGCACGGCCCGCGGCCACCATGACGAGGATCAGGGCCGCCGCAGCGGCGACCCCCACGGGAAGCGGGACCCCGCCCCGATCGGCCAGGGCGCTCGACCGCGTGCCGATCGCCAGCACGACGAGGAAGGCCAGCGAGCCGACCACGGCCAGCGCGCACGCGGCGGTGAGCAGCAGCAGGATCCTGGCCGTCCACGCGGGATGCATGCGGGGCTGCCGCCAGGCCAGCGTCACGGCGGCCAGCGCGAGCAGCACCGTGGGCACGTAGACCCACAGGTTCACGACCGGCTCCCGGGCTCGTCGAGCAGTGCGCGCAGGGCCTCCTCCTCCCTCGGGTTCAGGCCGTGGACGAACTGGCTGAGCACCGCGGACGGGTTGTGCGCCAGGCGCAGGTGGCCGAACATGCGCTCGGCCGCGAGCCCGGACTCGTCGGCGGTCAGCCGGTAGACGAAGGCGCGTCCGCGTTTCTCGCGGCCCACCATGTTCTTGTCCAGCAGCCGGAACAGGATCGTGTTCACCGTCGTGTACGCCGGCTCGCCCGCCAGCCGGTCACAGATGTCACCAGGCGAGAGGAACCCCTCGGCCCCGGCCAGCACGGCGAGCACCTCCGCCTCCAGCTGGCCCAGCTTGCGGCGTGACATCCAAGGCTCCCGATCCAGGTACGTGCGAGGCCCCCAACCGTACCGAGCCCCGATTTGCCGCGCCAAATCTACGACACATGTAATAGAACGGATGAAGGTGGCCACCGTATCGCGCGCAACTATTACACGTGTAGTAGCTTGTGGTTCCATGAGTCCCTTCCCACCGCGCCGGCCCCGCTCCACCGCCTGCCGCCGCCGGGAGACGACTCCGAGGAGTGACCCCGAGGAGTGATATGGCCAAGGCGGGCGACGCCCTCCACCGCATGTTCTTCGGCTTGTTGTCCCACCTGCCCGCCACGGGCGCGCAGGCGTCGCTGAGCCGCTATTTCGACTGGTGGCACCGCAGGCCGGACCCATGGCGCTACACGAGCGACACCTATGAGCGGGGCAGGCACGCCGAACTCCTGGCGTCCCTGCCCCGCCGCGCGTATGGGCGCATCCTCGACGTCGGCTGCAGCGAGGGCGTCTTCACCGACCTCGTCGCCCTGACCCACCCGGACGCGGAGACGATCGGCGTGGACGTCTCCCGCCACGCCGTCCGCAACGCCGAAGGGCGGGCCGCCTCACCCGCCCGCTTCGAATGCCTGGACATCCGGCACGAGCGGCCGGAGGGGGCGTTCGACCTGGTGGTCTGCTCGGAGATGCTCTACTACGTGGGCAACGCCCGCGTGTTGCGGCACGTCTCGCACCGGCTGGGCGCCCTGCTGAGCCCCGGTGGCGTGCTGGTGGTCTCCCATCCGTGGCCCGAGGCCAGACGGCTGCATCGCCACTTCTCCCTGGCCGCGCCGCTGCGCCCGATCGAGGAGCGCGTCGTGCCGCACGCCGAGCGCGCCTACGCGATCTCGCTCTACGAGCGCCACGTCAATCGAGCTGAGGTCTGACCAGCAGGAACGAGATGGCCCCCATCAGCACGTACGCGAGGATCAGCAGCACCAGCCCCGAGATCATCAGGACACGCCGCGCGAGCGTGGGTCTCCTGGGCGGGTCGTCGTCGGGCGCCATACGCGCACGCTAACACCGCTCCACGTCCGTGGCCCGGTGCCTACGCCGGTTCTGGCACGACAGCCTCACGGGCCGGGCGCGCGGTCAGCGTGCGCCCGAGGCGTTGCGCGGGCCTTTCGACCAGCCGGTACGTGACATGGCTGACCGCCAGCAGCCCCGCGGAGACGAGGACCACGAGCAGGCCCTGGACCGGCAGGGGAGCGGTGCTCAGGTCGCCCGCCACCGCGGTGAGCAGCCTCAGCATGGGGATGTGCGTCAGGTAGAGCGAGTAGCTGATCAGCCCCATCCACAGCAGCGGGCGCGGCACCCGCCACCGCCTCCGCATCGCCATCACCCCGGCGAAGAGCGCCCCCGCCATCGCGAGCGTGATGATCCACACGTCCGGCTGCACCCACCACCAGCCCGCCTGCGACGCCCACGCCGGGATCGCGGCCACCAGCACGGCGGCGGGCAGGACCGGCCAGAGCCGGCCCGTTCCCCGTTCCCATCGGTTGATCGTGGTCCCGATGAACATCACGGCCAGGATGGCCGCGCCGAACCACGGCACCGGGCTGGTGAGGAACAACAGCGCGACGGCCCCGATCCCCAGCCCGCACGCCGCGGCCACGGCGCCGCGCCGTGCGACCACGCAGGTCAGGCCGATGGCGAAGGCCGCGCTCGACACCCACACGGGCCAGTTGCCCGTCAGCGACGGACCGGTGAGCAGCGACCCGGCCACCGCCGCGCCCGCGGCGAACAGCACGGCCGCCGCTCCGGCGTGGCGGTGCAGGCCACCGGCGTACATGGCGGCGGCCACGAGGTAGAAGACCATCTCGTACGACAGCGTCCACATGGGATCGACCATCACGGCTACGCCCATCGCGTCCGTCAGCATCGTGGCGTGCGCGGCGACGGCCGACGGGTCGCGCGGCACGGCGTCACGTACCGGGATCCACGAGGACAGCGCGAGGGTCAGGGCGATCACCGCGAGGTAGAGCGGGTACAGGCGGAAGGCGCGGCTGATCCAGAACGCCCGCAGGTCGCCCCGCCGTTCCAGTGAGATGGGGATGATGTATCCGCTGACGAGGAAGAACACCATCACCCCGAAGACGCCAAGATTGCACCAGTAAGGGCGGAGCGCGGGCATGACGGCCTGCAGCAGGTGTTCGGCGAGTACGGCGACCGCGGCGATGGCTCTGAGGGCGTCCAGCCAGGCCATGCGCGTGTGTGAGGAATCGGATAAATCAGTCGGCACCCGATTAACCTAACGCCGGTCGAGGCGTCCAGTTTCCCGAATTCTGAGCCGCCGATGACGCAACGCCGATCGCCCTCGGGTATTTGCCACGGTGAGGACCGGAATGGCGGCAGGAGACGAGCAGATGACCACGTGGACGAACGACGAACTCAGCAAGATCGACGCGGCCGACGAACTCCGGATCGCCCCGCTGCGCGGCGACGGCACGCCGCGCCGGCCGGTGCCCATCTGGGTCGTCCGTCACGGTGACGACCTGTTCGTCCGCTCCTACAAGGGGCACGACGGCCGCTGGTTCCGCGCCACCCAGGCCAGCCACCAGGGGCACATCAGCGCCGGTGGCGTGGACCAGGACGTCACCCTCACCGAGGAGAGCGACCCGGGCGTCAACGAGGCGATCGACGCGGCCTACCGGGCCAAGTACAGCGGCTACGGCGGCGCGTACGTCGACCCCATGGTCGCCTCGGAGGCCAGGGGCACGACGCTCAAACTCACCCCCGAACGGGGGTAGCGCTGCGCGCGGTCTCGCCGGATGCTTCGGGCCATGGGTGACTCAACGCTCTCCTACGCGTCCGGCGTGTCCGCACTTCCCCTGCTGGGCGAGACGATCGGGGAGAACCTGGAGCGCGCCGCGGCCCGGTTCGCCGGCCGGGAGGCGCTGGTCGACGTGGCGACCGGCCGCCGCTGGACCTACGCTGAGTTCGACGCCGCGGTCGACGAGGTGGCACTCGGGCTGCTGGCCAGGGGCATCGCCAAGGGCGACCGGGTCGGCATCTGGGCGCCGAACTGCGCCGAGTGGGTGCTGACCCAGTACGCCACCGCCAAGATCGGGGCGATCCTGGTCAACATCAACCCGGCCTACCGTGCCCACGAGCTGGACTACGTGGTCCGCCAGTCCGGCATGCGCCTGCTGGTCAGCGCCGTCTCGTTCAAGACCGGCGACTACCGGGCGACGCTGGCCGAGATCGGCTTCGAGCCGGTGGTGTTCATCGGCGAGCGGGGCTGGGACGACCTGGTGGCGGCCGGCCGCGACGCCGACCCCGCCGCCCTGCGCGAACGGGCGCTCACGCTCTCCTTCGACGACCCGATCAACATCCAGTACACCTCGGGCACCACCGGCTTCCCCAAGGGCGCCACGCTGTCGCACCACAACATCCTCAACAACGGCTACTTCGTGGCCGAGGGCGTCGGCTACACCGAGGCCGACCGGGTGTGCCTGCCGGTGCCGCTCTACCACTGCTTCGGCATGGTCATGGGCAACCTGGCGGCGACCTCGCACGGCGCGTGCGTCGTGCTGCCCGCGCCCGGCTTCGACCCGGCGGCCACGCTGGCGGCCGTGGAGAGCGAGCGCTGCACCTCCCTGTACGGGGTGCCGACCATGTTCATCGCCGAGCTCGCTCACGCGGCCGGATATGACCTCTCCTCGCTCCGCACCGGCATCATGGCGGGCTCCCCGTGCCCGGTCGAGGTGATGAAGCGGGTGGCGGGGGAGATGCACATGAGCGAGGTGGCGATCTGTTACGGCATGACCGAGACCTCCCCGGTGTCCACGATGACCCGCCGCGACGACGGCCTCGCCCGCCGTACGGAGACGGTCGGGCAGGTCATGCCGCACCTGGAGGTGAAGATCGTCCACCCGGAGACCGGGCTGGCGGTGGCCCGCGGCGAGCCCGGCGAGCTGTGCACCCGCGGCTACTCGGTGATGCTCGGCTACTGGGACGAACCTGGCAAGAGCGCCGAGGCGATCGACGCGGCCCGCTGGATGCACACCGGCGACCTGGCCACCATGGACTCCGAGGGCTACGTCAACATCGTCGGCCGGATCAAGGACATGGTGATCAGGGGCGGGGAGAACGTCTATCCGCGTGAGATCGAGGAATACCTCTACACCCATCCCGACATCGGCGACGTGCAGGTGATCGGGGTGCCCGACGAGAAGTACGGCGAGGAGCTGATGGCCTGGATCGTGATGCGGCCAGGGGCCGAGCCGCTCACCGCCGAGGCGGTCAGGGAGTTCTGCGCCGGGCGGCTGGCCCACTTCAAGATCCCTCGCTACGTGCATCTGGTCGAGGACTTCCCGATGACCGTCACCGGGAAGATCCGCAAGGTGGAGATGCGCGAACGGGCCGCCGACCTGCTGGGCCTGCGCTAGGCCCAGACGCCTTCCTTGGCGGCGGTCCCGGCGTAGGCGGTGAAGTCGCGGGGCTCGCGGCCGAGCACCAGCCGGACGCCGTCGTGCAGGCGCGCGTACTCGCCGCGGCGGATGGCCGCGAACGTCTCCAGGGACCAGCTCAGGGCCGCCTCGGAGGCGCCCGCGGCCCGCTTGCGTTCGGCCCACCGCTCCACCGGTTCGTCGATGACGGTGACCGCCCGGCCCGTCTCTCCGGCGATGATCGACATGATGTCCTGATATGTCAGGGCACGCGGTCCTGAAAGCGGATATGTGCGGCCGGCATGCCCGCCGGCCAGCACCGCCACCGCGACGTCCGCGATGTCGGCGACGTCGATCGGCGCGTTGTACGGGCCAGGGCCAGGGCCCAGCGGCAGCCGCAGCTCGCCGGTCCTGAGCGCCGTCAGGTACGGCTCCCCGCCGAAGACCTGCTGGAACGAGCCCGGCCTGAGGATCGTCCACTCCATCGGCGACTCGCGTACCGGGATCTCACGGGAGGCCATGGGCCGGCTGCCGTACCCGGCGCTCAGGCCCGACAGCAGCACACAGCGCCGCACCCCGGCCCGCGCCGCGCACGCCATGAACGACGCCACCTTCCCGGCGTCGAACCCTGGGTCCTCCGGCGTCACCACGTACACCGCGCCCACCCCCTCGACGGCGGCGTCCCAGGTGCGCGCGTCGTCCCAGTCGAAGCGCACCGTCCGCGGCCCGGACCGCGCGGCGGGGCGCACCGGCAGGCCCCGGGCCCGCAGCCCGGCGGCGACCAGGCGGCCGGTCCTCCCCGTCGCCCCGAGAACCAGCACCGTGCCCCCGCCGTCAGTCGTCGATTCAGCCATGCGGCCCAGTCAACCCGCTCAAGGCTCGGCCAGACATGGGCGTGCGGCTCAATCACCTTCGTGATCCTCCACGGCCTAGACTCGGGCCGGTGGAGTCCCTCACCGGGCTGCTGCGCGCCGTGCGGGCCGACGGCGCCGTGCTCCGGCAGTCGTTCCTCGCGCCGCCGTGGTCGCTGGCGAACGTGGACACGCCCCCGCTGACCCTGTACGCGGTGCTGCGCGGCAACGCCTGGCTGGCGACGGAAGGCGACAGGGCGGCCTGGCTGACCGCGGGGGAGGTCGCACTCGTACGCGGCCCCGGACCGCACAGGATCGCCGACAGCCCGGACACCCCGCCCCAGGTCGTGATCCGCCGGGCGGTGCACTGCACCAGCACCACGAGCGGCGCGCCCCCGCGCCCTGCGGGCGGTGCGCTCACCCTGGTCACCGGTGCGTACCGGACCGTCGACGACGTCGGACGGCGGCTCCTCGGGGCGCTGCCCGAGCTGATCGTCGAGCCCGCCGCCCCCGACCCGCTCTCGGCCCTGCTCACCGAGGAACTGGCCGCAGAAGGGGCCGGGCGGCAACTCGTCCTGGACCGCCTGCTGGACCTGCTCCTCGTCCGCACGCTGCACGCCTGGTTCGAGCGCCCGGACACCGAGCCGCCCCGCTGGTACCACGCATTGAGCGACCCGGCAGCGGGCCCGGCCCTGCGCGCGATGCACGCCGACCCCGGCCGCGCCTGGACCGTCGACGCCCTGGCCGCCGAGGCCCTGGTCTCCCGCGCGAACCTCGCCCGCCGCTTCACCGCGCTCGTCGGCGAGGCGCCGATGGCGTACCTGACCAGATGGCGGATGGCCCTGGCCGCCGAACTGCTGCGCGAGCCGGGCGCGACGGTCGCCTCGGTCGCCCGCGCGGTCGGCTACACCAACTCCTTCGCCTTCAGCACCGCCTTCAAGCGCGCCCACGGGACCAGCCCCGGCCTCCTCACGAGAGCGCACGGTGTTCGCTCATCCCCGTAGGGTGTTAGCCAGCACGATCACTGACCGGCACCAACCGAGCGATGCGGAAGAGCACTGGCAGATGAAGCATGCTGAACTGAAGGACTTCTGGGAACAGCGCCTGGACGCGGACTGGACCGAGAGCGGCGTCGGGTACAAACAACTCGGCCTGGCGTTCAACACCTGGATCTACCGGATCCGCGGCGAGGTCTTCCGCCGCGAGGTGGGCGGCCTGGGTCTCGACCTCTCCTCCGCCCGGATCCTCGACATCGGCTCAGGGACCGGCTTCTACCTGCGCCAATGGCAGTATCTCGGCGCCGGGTCGATCACTGGGGCGGATCTGACCAGCGCGGCCGTGGAGCGCCTGCGCGGCCGTTTCCCCGGCAAGGAGATCCTCCGCCTCGACATCGCGGAGCCGGGCGACGCGATCGAGCCCGCCTCGTTCGACGCGGTCTCGGCCATGGACGTGCTGTTCCACATCACCGACGACCAACGCTACCGCTCGGCCCTGCGCTCCATCGGCCGGGCCATCAAGCCGGGCGGCGCGTTCGTCCTGTCGGAGAACTTCCTGCACGGCAGGGAGCAGCGCGGCGAGCACCAGGTCAACCACACGCTCTCGTGGATCTCCGGGGCGCTCGACGAGGCCGGCTTCGACGTCGTGCGGCGTGTGCCGATGCTCGTGCTCATGAACGCCCAGGTGGACGCCAATCCGGTATGGCGCAAGCTCTGGGGCGGTTTCCTGCGCGCCGCCACGCTCACGGAGGTCACCGGCGGGGCGGCCGGTGCGCTGCTGGCCCTCGCCGAGCGGCGGCTCGTCCGCGTCGTCCGCGAAAGCCCGACGACGGAGCTCATGATCTGCCGCCGCCGCTGATCCACGGCCCCACGCGCCGCTCAGACGGAGATCCACGGCCTGACGCGCCGCTCAGGCCGGGATTCACGGCCTGACACGCCGATCAGACAGGAAATCACGGCCTGGCGTGCCGATCAGGCGGAGATCCGGTCGGCGAAGGTCTGGATGACGCGGGCCACCGAGTCCGGGGCCTTGAGGTCGGCGCCGTGGTCCCGCTTGGGCATCACGACGCGTTCGGCGTGCGGCATCGCCCGCGCGACGGAGTCGATCATCGCGGTGACCCGGGCGGGGCTGCGGTCGCCGCTGAGCAGCACGGTCGGCACGGCGATCGACGCGTACGCGTCGAGGCGGTCGCCCAGCTCGACCATGGCCTCGAGGTCGTCGAGCTGGCCCGGCACCAGCCTGCGGTAGTGCGGGACCAGGGCGGTCAGCACACCCACCGGCCGGGCCTGCCACGCCGGCAGGCCGACGGCGTCCTGGGTGAAGACCGCCATCGCCTTGCCCGGTTTGCCCGCCGCGAACGCGGCCCGTGCTCGCCTGATGGTCTCGCCGCCCACGCCGGCCAGGACGGCGGGTTCGAAGATGACCGCGCCGTCGAAGGCCGACGGCTCCGCCACCAGGGCTTCGAGGGCGACCACCCCGCCCGAGGAGTGGCCGTAGACGATCAGGGGCCGTCCGACCTGGTGGGCGATGGCCAGGACGTCGGCGACCTCCTGGGAGACCGAGCTGCGTGAGCCGCCGGTCTTGAGGTCGAGCCGGTATTGGCGGCGGTGCAGGCGCAGGGCGCGGAACCGCCGGCCGAGGATCGCGGCGATCTTCCCGACCCTCCTCCCGTCGTCCAGCCCGGGACCGATGAGCAGGACCGCCGGGCCTCTGCCCTGCTCGTAGACGCGGATGTCGGATCCGTTGATCGTGAGCGCTGTGTCCATGGCGCCTCCCTTAGCACTGCTAAGGCTAGCTTAGCGCTGCTAAGGGGTCAACGGGAGAAGGTCCGCAGGTCCGCTGGGGCGGCGCGTCCACGTGGGTGGATCGACCGTGTACGGATCGCGTCAAGATTCGCGCCGTCCCCGTATGGAAGCCGTCAAGAAGTCCAAAACCACTCTATTTCGGCGTTTTGCTGGGTCCTGAACCGCTCATCCGGGCGGTATCCAAAAGTTCCGGAGTTGAGGAGTGGGGATGGCTGACGTCATCTTCGTCGCCCTGACGATCGCGATTTTCGTGATCTTCGGGTTCGTCGTGAGGGCGGTGGAGCGCCTGTGAGCGCCATCAACGCCACCGGTCTCGTGGTCGTCGTGGTTCTAGTGATCTTCATGGTCGCCGCCCTGCTTTTCCCGGAGCGATTCTGATGAGCGTGACCGAAGCGGGGATGATCTTCATCGTCTCCCTGATCATCGTGCTGGCCCTGGTGCACAAGCCGCTGGGCGACTACATGTACCGGGTCTACACGACGACCAGGCACAACGTCGTCGAGCGGGGCGTCTACCGGCTGCTGGGCGTTCGGTCCGACGCCGAGCAGAGCTGGGGCGTCTACGCGCGCAGCCTGCTGGCCTTCTCGGTGATCTCCATCCTCGTCGTGTACGCCATCCAGCGGCTGCAGGACAAGTTGCCGCTGAGCGTGGGCATGGCGCCGGTGACCGACCACATCGCCTGGAACACGGCGATCAGCTTCGTCACCAACACCAACTGGCAGTCCTACTCAGGCGAGTCCACCATGGGTCACCTGACCCAGATGGCGGCCCTGGCGGTGCAGAACTTCGTCTCGGCGTCGGTGGGCATGGCGGTGGCGATCGCGCTGGTGCGCGGCTTCGCCCGCCGCAAGGCCGACACGATCGGCAACTTCTGGGTGGACCTGGTTCGCGGCTGTGTGCGCATCCTGCTGCCGATCGCGTTCGTGGGCGCGCTCATCCTGGTGACCGGCGGGCTGATCCAGAACTTCTCCGGCCTGCACGAGGTGACCACGCTGACGGGCGGCACCCAGTCGATCACCGGCGGTCCGGTGGCCTCGCAGGAGGTCATCAAGGAGCTGGGCACCAACGGCGGCGGTTTCTACAACGCCAACTCCGCCCATCCCTTCGAGAACGCCGCGTCCTGGACGAACTGGTTCGAGATCTTCTTGATCCTGGTGATCCCGTTCGCGCTGCCGCGCACCTTCGGCAGGATGGTCGGCCAGGTCCGGCAGGGCTACGCGATCCTGGCCGTGATGGGCATCATGGCGCTGGCCAGCGTGCTGCTGACCAACCTGTTCGAGCTCAGCGGCAACGCCACCGTCCCCCAGGCGGTCGGCGCGGCGATGGAGGGCAAGGAGATCCGGTTCGGCGTCTCGAACTCGGCCACCTTCGGCGCCGCCACGACGCTCACCTCGACGGGTGCGGTGAACTCCTTCCACGACTCCTACACGCCGTTCGGCGGCATGATGACGATGTTCAACATGATGCTGGGCGAGGTCGCCCCGGGCGGCGTCGGCGCGGGCCTGTACGGCATGCTCATCCTCGCCGTGATCACCGTCTTCGTGGCCGGGCTGATGGTCGGCCGCACCCCGGAATACCTGGGCAAGAAGATCGGCGCCCGCGAGATCAAGCTCGCCTCCATGTACTTCCTCATCACCCCGACGCTGGTCCTGATCGGCACGGCGTTCGCGATGGGCTCCTCGGAGCAGCGCGCGAGCATGCTCAACGGCGGCCCGCACGGCCTGTCCGAGATCCTGTACGCCTTCACCAGCGCCTCCAACAACAACGGCTCGGCCTTCGCCGGCCTCACGGTCAACACGCCCTGGTACGACGTGGCGCTCGGCCTGTGCATGGTCTTCGGCCGGTTCCTGCCGATCATCCTGGTGCTGGCGCTGGCCGGTTCGCTGGCCAGGCAGTCGCCCGTCCCCGAGGGTGCGGGCACGCTGCCGACCCACCGGCCGCAGTTCGTCGGCATGGTCGTCGGCGTGACGATCATCCTGGTCGCCCTCACCTTCCTCCCGGCGCTCGCGCTCGGCCCCATCGCAGAAGGACTGTCCTGACATGTCAACCCCCGTGCTGGAGGAGACACCCGTCTCCAAGCGGGACGGCCGCGTGGGCGGCGGTCTCCTGGATCCCAGACAACTCCTCGTATCGCTGCCGGACGCGCTGAAGAAGCTGAACCCGGCCACGTTGTGGCGCAACCCGGTGATGTTCATCGTGGAGATCGGCGCGGTGTTCACCACTGTGCTGGCCGTCCTCGACCCGTCGTTCTTCGCCTGGGCCATCGTGGTGTGGTTGTGGCTGACCGTGGTCTTCGCGAACCTGGCCGAGGCTGTGGCCGAGGGGCGCGGCAAGGCGCAGGCGGCGACGCTGCGCAAGGCCAAGACCGACACCATGGCGCGCCGGCTGAAGAGCCGGACCTCGGCCGAGTGGGACACGGTCGGCGCACCGGAGCTGAAGCAGGGTGACTTCGTCGTCGTCGAGGCGGGGGAGACCATCCCCGGTGACGGCGACGTGGTGGAGGGCATCGCGTCGGTGGACGAGTCGGCCATCACCGGCGAGTCCGCCCCGGTCATCCGCGAGTCCGGCGGCGACCGCTCGGCGGTGACCGGCGGCACCAAGGTGTTGTCCGACCGGATCGTCGTGCAGATCACCCAGAAGCCCGGCGAGAGCTTCATCGACCGGATGATCGCCCTGGTCGAGGGCGCGAACCGGCAGAAGACGCCGAACGAGATCGCGCTCAACATCCTGCTGTCCGCCCTGACGATCATCTTCCTGATCGCGACCGTGACCATGCAGCCGCTGGCGATCTACTCCAAGCTGATCAACCCGGGAGTGCCGGACTCCCTCGCGCTGAACGCCGACGGCGTCAGCGGCGTGGTGCTCGTCTCGCTGCTGGTCTGCCTGATCCCGACCACCATCGGCGCGTTGTTGTCGGCGATCGGCATCGCCGGCATGGACCGCCTGGTGCAGCGCAACGTGCTGGCCATGTCCGGTCGTGCGGTCGAGGCGGCGGGGGATGTGTCCACGCTGCTGCTGGACAAGACCGGCACCATCACGCTGGGCAACCGGCAGGCCGCCGAGTTCGTCCCCGTGAACGGGATCAGCGAGGGCGAACTGGCCGAGGCGGCGCAACTGTCCAGCCTGGCCGACGAGACCCCCGAGGGCCGCTCGATCGTGGTGTTCGCCAAGGAGCGCTACGGCCTGCGCGAGCGGGAGATCCACGGCGCCGAGTGGGTGCAGTTCACCGCGCAGACCCGCATGTCCGGGGTGAACTTCGAGGGCCGCGAGGTCCGCAAGGGCGCCGCCACGGCGGTGATGAAGTGGGTGCGCGACGCCGGGGGTCACCCGACCGACGAGATCGGTCATCTCGTGGACGGCATCTCGGCCTCCGGCGGCACTCCGCTGGTCGTGGCGGAGCGGGGCCGCGTGCTGGGCGTCATCCATCTCAAGGACGTCGTCAAGCAGGGCATGCGGGAGCGGTTCGACGAGATGCGCAGGATGGGCATCCGCACGGTCATGATCACCGGTGACAACCCGCTGACCGCCAAGGCGATCGCGGATGAGGCCGGGGTGGACGACTTCCTGGCCGAGGCCACGCCGGAGGACAAGCTGGCGCTGATCAGGAAGGAGCAGGAGGGCGGCCGGCTGGTCGCGATGACCGGTGACGGCACCAACGACGCCCCCGCGCTGGCGCAGTCGGACGTCGGCGTGGCGATGAACACCGGCACCTCGGCCGCCAAGGAGGCCGGGAACATGGTGGACCTCGACTCCAACCCGACCAAGCTCATCGAGATCGTCGAGATCGGCAAGCAGTTGCTGATCACGCGCGGCGCGCTGACCACGTTCTCGATCGCGAACGACATCGCCAAATACTTCGCGATCATCCCGGCCATGTTCGCGGCCGTCTACCCGGGCCTGGACGCGCTCAACATCATGCGTCTGGCCAGCCCGCAGTCCGCGATCCTGGCCGCGGTCGTCTTCAACGCGCTGGTCATCATCGCGCTGATCCCGCTGTCGCTGCGCGGCGTGAGATACCGGCCCTCCAGCGCCTCCAAGCTGCTGTCCCGCAACCTGTACGTCTACGGCCTGGGCGGCATCATCGCGCCGTTCATCGGCATCAAGATCATCGACCTTCTGATCCAGTTCCTTCCGGGGATGAGCTAAATGGAACGTCTACCCAGCTGGTTGCGCCAGCATCTGGCCGCGATCCGGGCGGTCGCCGTCCTGACCGTGCTGCTCGGCCTGATCTATCCGCTGGTCACCACCGGCGTCGCCCAGGCGCTGTTCAACGGCAACGCCAACGGCTCGATCGTCCAGTCCGGAGGTAAGGACGTGGGCAGCGCGATCATCGGCCAGAACTTCACCGACAAGGACGGCAACCCGGTCAGGAAGTACTTCCAGTCCCGGCCGTCAGCGGCCGGTGACGGCTACGACCCGACCTCGACCAGCGCCAGCAACCTCGGCCCCGAGGACATCGTGGACACCCTGGCGGTGCCCGGCGCCAAGGACGAGGAGGGCAACCCGGATGAGGGCAAGCAGTCGCTGCTCACCCAGGTCTGCGCCCGCTCCAAGGCGGCCGGCGAGCTGGAGGGCGTCAGCGGCGCCCGCCCGTTCTGCACGCCGGACGGGGTCGGCGCGGTGCTGAAGGTCTTCCCCGACCGGGCCGTCAGCGTCAACCAGGCCTGCCCCGCCGCGCCGTTCATCGCCTCCTACCAGGGGCTGAGGGTGGAGTGCGGCAAGCCGGGCGAGGACTACGCGGCGGGCAGGACCGTGCCCGTGCGCGGGAACGTGACCACCGTGGAAGTGCCGGCCGACGCGGTGACGGCGAGCGGCTCCGGCCTGGACCCGCACATCTCCGTGGCCTACGCCGAGCTCCAGGCGCCCCGCGTGGCCAAGGAGCGCGGGGTCGCCCTCGACCGGGTGAAGGCGCTGATCGGCGAGCACACCACCGGCAGGGCGCTCGGCTTCATGGGCGAACCCGCCGTCAACGTGCTCGAACTCAACCTGGCACTCGACCGCCGATGAGCCGGGGCCGCCTGCGGGTCTACCTCGGGGCGGCGCCCGGGGTGGGCAAGACGTACGCGATGCTCGGCGAGGGCCGCAGGGGCCTGGAGCGGGGCAGGGACGTGGTCGTGGGTTTCGTCGAGACCCACGGCCGCCCCCGCACCGAGGCCCTGCTGGAGGGCCTGGAGATCATCCCGCGCAAGACGATCGTCTACCGGGGGACCACCTTCACCGAGCTGGACGTGGCCGCCGTCATCGAACGGGCGCCCAAGGTCGCGCTGGTCGACGAGCTGGCCCACACCAACGTGCCGGGCTCGAAGAACGTCAAGCGCTGGCAGGACATCGACGAGATCCTGGACGCGGGCATCGACGTCGTCTCCACCGTGAACATCCAGCACCTGGAGTCGGTCAACGACGTCGTCCAGGAGATCACCGGCGTGCCGCAGCGCGAGACCGTACCGGACGAGGTGGTGCGCCGCGCCGACCAGATCGAGCTGGTGGACATGTCGCCCGACGCGCTGCGCCGCCGCATGGCGCACGGCAACGTCTACGCACCGTCGAAGGTCGACGCGGCGCTGTCGAACTACTTCCGCGTCGGCAACCTGACCGCGCTGCGCGAGCTGGCCCTGTTGTGGGTGGCGGGAAAGGTGGACGACCAGCTCGACCGCTACCGTGCCGACCACGGCATCGCGACCACCTGGGAGGCGCGCGAGCGCGTGGTGGTCGCGCTGACCGGCGGCCCGGAGGGCGACACCCTGGTGCGCAGGGCCGCCCGCATCGCCGCCCGAACCAAGGGCGCCGACCTGCTGGCCGTCCACGTGACCAGCGCGGACGGGCTGGCCGGAGCCGACCCCGCCAGCTTGACCCGTCAGCGCACGCTGGTCGAGGACATGGGCGGCACCTACCACCAGGTCGTCGGCGACGACATTCCGCGCGCGCTGCTGGACTTCGCGCGCGGGGTCAACGCCACCCAGCTCGTCCTCGGCGCCTCACGCAGAGGCCGCTTCGCGCAGGTCTTCTCGCGCGGCGTCGGAGTGGAGACCACGGCCCGATCGGGCTCCATCGACGTGCACATGATCACGCACGAGGAGGCCAAGAAGGGCCGCGGCAGGCCGGGGCGGTCGCGGGCCGCGCTCACCCGCACGCGCCGGCTGAGCGGCTGGGCGCTGGCGGTGGCCGGGATGCCGCTGCTGACCGCCGTGCTGACGCCGTTCAGGGATCTGCTGTCGCTGCCCAGCGAGATCCTGTTCTTCCTCTGCCTGACCGTCGGCGTCGCGCTGGCGGGCGGCATGTGGCCGGCCATCACGGCCGCGGTCGGCGGGTCGCTGCTGCTCAACTGGTACTTCACGCCGCCGATCGGCGAGTTCACCATCAGCGACCCGGAGAACCTGTT
Source organism: Nonomuraea insulae (assembly GCF_042656245.1). Taxonomy (NCBI): domain Bacteria; kingdom Bacillati; phylum Actinomycetota; class Actinomycetes; order Streptosporangiales; family Streptosporangiaceae; genus Nonomuraea; species Nonomuraea insulae. Next base: position 116,087 of record NZ_JBHSPA010000025.1, on the reverse strand, counting down.
CGCGCTGCTGGTGTTCGTGCTGGTGGCGGCGGCGGTGAGCACGATCGTGGACATCGCCGCCCGGCGGACGAGGGAGGCCGCCCGCGCGAGCGCGGACGCCGAACTGCTGTCCACCCTGGCCGGGCACGTGCTGCGCGGCCAGGCCGCCGTGCCCTCCCTGCTGGAACGCATGCGCGAGACGTTCGGCCTGAGCTCGGTCACCCTGCTGGAACGGCGGCCCGAGGCCGCCCGCACCCCCGACGACCAGTCGGACCCGGACGTCTGGCGGATCGTGGCCACCTCGGGCGGCGCCCCGTCCACCTGCCCCGGCCAGTCCGACACCGACGTGGTCATCGACGAGGACATGATGCTGGCCGCCAAGGGAGGGCCGCTGGAGGCCGCCGACCGTACGGTGCTGGAGGCGTTCGCCGCCGAGGCCGCCGTCGCGCTGCGCCAGGAACGCCTGCAGGAGGCGGCCGAGCAGGCCCGCCCGCTGGCCGAGGCCGACAAGATGCGCACCGCGCTGCTCGCCGCCGTCAGCCACGACCTGCGCACCCCGCTCGCCTCCGCCAAGGCCGCCGTCGAGAGCCTGGCCGGCACCGAGATCGCCTGGTCGCGCGAGGATCGGGACGAACTGCTGGCCACCGCCGATGAGTCCCTGGACAAACTGGCCCGGCTGGTGGCCAACCTGCTCGACATGAGCCGCCTGCAGGCCGGCGTGCTCGGCGCGAACCCGCAGCCGATCGCCCTGGAGGAGATCATCCCGCGCGCCATCGACGACCTTGGCCCGCTACGCGACCGGATCGAGGGCGACGTCTCCATCGAGCTGCCCGAGATCCTCGCCGACCCCGCCCTGCTGGAACGCGTCCTGGTCAACCTCATGTCCAACGCGGTGCGCTACAGCCCGCCGGACAAGACGGTGCTCATCACCGCGAGCTGGCACGGCGAGCACGTCGAGATCCGCGTGATGGATCGCGGACCGGGCATCCCGCCGGAGGCGCACGACCGGGTCTTCCAGCCGTTCCAGCGGCTCGGCGACCGTGACAACCACTCGGGTGTCGGGCTCGGCCTGGCCCTGTCTCGCGGCCTGACCGAGGCGATGGGCGGGACCCTCGTACCAGAAGAGACCCCAGGGGGAGGCCTCACCATGATTCTCACGCTGCCCATCTCCAGCCGGGCGGTGACGCCGTGACCCGCATCCTCGTCGTCGACGACGAGCCGCAGATCCTGCGCGCCCTGCGCATCAACCTGGCCGCCCGGCACTACGAGGTCACGGTCGCCGCCGACGGGGCCTCGGCCCTGCGCGCGGCCGTGGACGGTACGCCCGACCTGGTCATCCTCGACCTCGGGCTGCCCGACATCGACGGAGTGGACGTCATCCACGGCCTGCGCGGCTGGACCACCATCCCGATCATCGTGCTGTCCGGCCGGGCCGGCAACCAGGACAAGATCGAGGCCCTGGACGCCGGCGCCGACGACTACGTCACCAAGCCGTTCGGCATCGACGAGCTGCTCGCCCGGGTGCGGGCCGTCGCCCGGCGCACCGCCATCCAGGAGGCCGAGCTGGCCAGCATCCAGCTCGGCGACCACGTCATCGACCTGGCCGGCAAGACCGTCTCCGGCGAGATCCGGCTGACGCCGACCGAGTGGCACATCCTGGAGCTGCTGCTGCGCCACCCGGGCAAGCTGATCAGCCAGCGGCAGATCCTGACCGAGGTGTGGGGTTCCCGTTTCGTCAAGGAGACCCACTACCTGCGGCAGTACATGGCCCAGCTGCGCCGCAAGCTCGAACGCGACCCGGCCCACCCCGCGCACCTGATCACCGAACCCGGCATGGGCTACCGCTTCACGCCGTGATCACCAGCGGCGGTAGACCTCCTCGGCCCAGCCGTACAGGCCGTCGATCTCCACCGCCTCCCCGTCGTCGGCCACGACCGTGCCCCGGTAGTGGCCGAACGCCTGGGCCTCCCTGCTGCGCATGTACAGCGCCCGGCGCACGTCGCCCAGCCTGACGTGCTCGGGGACGAACTCCAGGTCCACCCGCTCGCCGGTGATCCGCCAGGGGGCGTGCCAGTCGGAGGTGTCGTACCGCCAGACCAGCTCCTCGCTGATCTTGTGCAGGCGGCCGTCCAGGAGGAGCGCGTTCTCGACGCTGCCGGTGCCGTCGGTCCACTTGCCGCCGACCTGCACGGCCACGTCCCGGCCGCCGGGGCGGCCGGCCGCGGCGCCCCAGTTCCACAGGATGGGGGAGCGCCAGCGGCCCCGGCCGAGGTCGAGCGTGGCCAGCGCGTCATCGGCGGTGAACGTCCGCGTCCTGCCGTTGACGCGTACGGTGCCCTCGGCGGGCCGCCCGACATCCTTGAGCGTGTACTGGAAACGCCGCGAGGACCACGGCACCACCAGCGACAGGCTCTCCCTGCCCGGCACCCGGCGCACGAGCAGGTCCGCCTCCAGTTCGGCCGACCTCACCCGCAACCGGGAGCCCTCGGCAGTCTCGTCCACGCTGATCCGCAGCTCGCCCGCGCCGATCCGCACGCTGCCCTCGCCGCCGCGCTCGGAGAAGGACACGTGCCGGGCGGGCACGAGCAGCCCCCGGCTCGACACCTGCTCGCCGGTGCGCCGGTCCAGGAACCAGGCCGACTCGCCCGCCAGGTAGTCGAGGCTGCTCGCGCTGAACGCGAACACCATCTCCTGGCTGGTCACACACCAGTAGTCCCAGCGCATCGTGCGGCCCCAGCCGCGGATGTTGGCCCGCTGCAACGGGACCCGGCTCCAGCCGACGGCCGCGGGGTTGAGCCGCCCGTCGGGCAGGCACAGGTCCACCCTCGCGGTGATCTCCCGTTCTCGTACGGCGTGCGGACTGCTCTGCATGGCGCTCCCCGTCATCGCCCCAGCCCCACGCTGAGGTACTTGTACTCCAGGTAGTCGGACACGCCGAGGCTCCCGCCCTCCCGGCCGTACCCGCTGTGCTTGATCCCGCCGAAGGGCGCCTGCGGCGGCGCCAGCGGCCCGCCGTTCACGGTGACCATGCCGAACTCCAGCTCCTCCGCCACCCGCAGGGTCCTGGTCAGGTCGGAGGTCCACACGTACGCGGTCAGCCCGTAAGGGGTCGCGTTGGCCCTGGCCACCACGCCCTCCACGTCGTCGAACTCGATCACCGGCGCGACCGGCCCGAACGTCTCCTCCCGGCAGACCAGCATGTCCTCGGTGACCCCGGCCAGCACGGTCGGCGGGTAGAAGGTGCCGGGGCCGTCGAGCCGCGCGCCGCCGGTGAGTGCCGTGGCGCCGCCCTTGAGCGCGTCCTCGACGTGCCGCTCCACCTTGGCCAGCGCGGCGGCGTCGATCAGCGGCCCCATGTCCACGCCGGGCGTGATCGCCTGGGCGTGCCCTGCCAGCGCGGCGGTGAAGCGGGCGGCCACGTCGCGGTGCGCGAAGATGCGGTTGGGTGACGTGCACGCCTGGCCGGCGTTGAGGAACTTGCTCCTGGCCACGGCCGCCGCGGCGGCCTCAGGGTCGGCGTCGGGGAAGACGAGCACGGGCGCGTGGCCGCCGAGCTCCACGCTCAGCCGCTTGACGTCCTGGGCGCTCTGCCTGATCAGCTCCCTGCCGACCTCGGTCGAGCCGGTGAAGGACACCTTGCGCACGCGCCTGTCGGCCATCACCACCTCGGCGAACCGCTCCGGCCGCGAGGTGGGCACAAGGTTGAACACCCCGGGCGGCAGGCCGGCCGCGGTGAACGCCTCGGCCACGGCGATCGCCGACAGCGGGGTCTGCTCGGCGGGCTTGAGCACCACCGTGCAACCGGCGGCCAGCGCGGGGCCGAGCTTGCGGGTGATCATCGAGACCGGGAAGTTCCACGGCGTGATGCCCGCCACCACCCCCACGGGCTCGGGCAACATCCAGATCCGGTTGTCCGCGGTGGCGCCCGGCGCCGTCTGCCCGTACAGGCGCCGGGTCTCCTCCGCGGCCCAGAGCAGGTGGTCGGCGCCCGAGACCACCTCGGCGGTGGCCTCGGCGAGCGGTTTGCCCTGCTCTGAGGTCATCGTCGCGCCGATCGAGGCGGCCCGCTCGACGAGCTCGGCCGCGGCGCGGCGCATGAGGCCGGCCCGCTCGTGCGCGGGCATCGCGCGCCAGCTGGGCAACGCTCGCGCCGCGGCGTCGATCGCCCGTCCCGTCAGCTCGGCGCCGCAGTCGGCGACCTCGGCGACGGCCGCGCCCGTGGCCGGATCGTACACGGCGAACGTGCGCCCGCCCGGCTCCTGGTGCCACTCGCCGCCGATCAGCGCTTCAGCCTTGTCCATCGTTCTCCCGGATCCCGTCGATCAGTGCGTGCATGGCGGCCATCTCGTGCGCGTGTTGCAACTCGCCGGCCCGCGCGATGTCGCCCGCCACCAGTGCGTCCCTTATGGCGATGTGCTCGGCGTGCGACTCGGGCAGCCGCCAGGGCACCAGGCGGAAGCCGCGCTGCGCGGTCTCCGTGCGCGCCCACAACGCCTGCAACATGCGGTGGGTCATCCTGCTGTGCTCGGTGTCGCACAGCAGCGAGTGGAAACGCCGGTTGAGCGTGGCGAACGCCGCCACGTCGCCGTCGCGTACCGCGACCTCGCTGCGGGCCAGCACCTCGTCCACCGCCGCCAGCCGTTCGCCGGTCAGCGGCTCGCCGCCCAGGTGCAGCGCGAGTGACGTCAGCGCGGCCCGCACGCTGTACAGCTCGCGCACGTTCGACACCGTGAACGCCGCCACCACCGCGCCCACGTGCGGGCGCTCGACCAGCCACTCCTCCGAGCAGAGTTGCTTGATGGCCTCGCGTACCGGCGTCTCGCTGATGCCGACGGCCTCGGCCACCACCCGAGTGATGATCTTCGTGCCGGGAGGGGCCTCACCCGTCATGATCAGATGCTTGATGTGCTCCGCGGCCAGATCGGCCTTGGTGCGGAATGGGGGGCGCGGTTCGGCCATGGTTGGGCAGCCCTTCAGACCTGCTGGACGGTGAGCGACTCGATCGTCGCGTAGTCCAGCTCTACACCGAGTCCCGGACCCTCCGGAACGCCTACCATTCCGGAGGAATCGGGCAGCAGCGGCTTGGTCAGCATGGAGTGGAAAACCTCCGGGACGATCACCGGGGGATCGTAGGGATATTCCAGCCAGTCGCAGTTCGGCAACGACGCGCAGAGCTGCAGGTTGCCCGCCACGCCCAGCCCGGTGGCCCAGGCGTGCGGGATCACCCGGCGCTGCCTGGCCGCGGCCATCGCGCCGAAGTCGCGCAGCGCGCCGATCTCCTCGCTCTCGTTGGCGTCCGGCTGGAAGATGTCGAAGCAGCCGTCCTCCAGCATCCGTACGAGCTGGCCGATGCCCCGGTTGTGCTCGCATCCCGCGATCGGGATCGGCGAGGCGGTGGTCAGCTCGCACAACGCCCGGTAGTCGTGCCGGGGCAGCGGCTCCTCCAGCCAGGCCACGCCGAGCCCGGCCAGTTCCCTGGCCGTGGCGAGCGCCCGGTCGTAGTCCCAGATCAGCCGGCTGCCGTCAGGGGCGTAGCGCCAGCGGGCGGCGGCCTGGTTGGCGTCCACCATGATCGCCACGCCGGGGCCGACCGCCTCGCGCACGGCCGCGACCTGCGCCACGTCCTCGTCGATGGTGGCGGAGTGCACGCGCAGCTTGATGCCCTGGAAGCCCTCCTCGACCACCCGCAGGCTGTCCTCGGCCCGCTGCGCCGGGCTGCGGACCTCGCCGAAGCTGGCGTAGGCGCGCACCGATCCCGCGTGCCCGCCCCACAGCTTGTACAAGGGCCGGCCGCACGCCTTGCCGACCGCGTCCCACACGGCCACGCCGACCACCCAGGGACGGGGGAAGACGTACTCGGCGACGTAGCGCAGCCGGTTGGCCACGTGCGTGGTCGCGAAGGCGTCGAGCCCGACGAGCTGCGGCCTGATCCAGTCCTTGACGGCCGCCAGCAACATCGGCCCCGTGCCGTGGCCCATGTCGCCGCCGGCCACGCCGACGACGCCCTCGTCGGTCTCGACCTCGACGATGACCGCCGACATCGCGCGATGCGCGCCCTCCGGCGCCCAGGAGGGGACGAACGGCCTCGGGTAGGGCATCTCGATGACCCGCCCGCGCACGTCTGTGATCCTCATCTGCCTCTCACCCCTTGGTCGCGCCGTCGGCGAGACCCTTGATCAGATACTTCTGCACGCCCAGCGCGAAGATCACCACGGGCAGCACGGTGAGCACGCCCACCGCCGCCAGCGGTCCCCACAGCCCGCCCTTCTCCGTGTCGGCGGCGATGCCCGCGATCGCGACCGGGATGGTCACCGCCTTGTCGTTGGTGAGGATCAGCGCAAACAGCAGCTCCTCCCAGGCCAGGATGATGCAGAAGATCAACGTCGAGATCAGCCCGGTCATGCTCGTGGGCACGATGATCCGGAAGAACGCGCCGAACCGGGTGCAGCCGTCGAGCATCGCCGCCTCCTCCAGCTCCGGCGGCAGGCTGCGGAAGAACGCCCGCATCAGCCACACCACGTACGGCACCAGGAAGGTCACGTACGCCAGGATCACGGTGATGTACTGGTCGGTCAGCCCCAGCTTCCGTGCCACCAGGAACAACGGCACCACCAGCGCGATCGGCGGGACCGCGCGGGAGGCCAGGATCAGCCCGCCCACCACGCCCGCGCCGCGCATCTTCATCCGCGACAACGCGTACCCGGCCATGGACCCGGCCACCATCGAGATGGCCGACGCGCCGACCGCCACGATCACCGTGTTGACCATGCGGGGCAGGATGCGGGCCTGCTCGAAGTAGCTGGTGTAGTTGTCGAAGGTCAGCTCGCTCAGCCAGCGCGGCGGGACGGTGAAGATGTCCTTGGGCAGCTTGAAGGAGATGTTGACCATGTACAGGACGGGGAGCAGGAAGAGGGCCGTCACCAGCACGGCCCCGGTGATCGCGGCGTAGCGCCCCGCCCTCGACCTCACCATCGGTTCTCCAGGTGGTGGCTGATGCGGAAGATGACGAACGTCAGAAGCATGGTGATCACCAGGACGATCGTGGCCATCGAGGAGGCCGAGCCGAACTCGAGGCTCCTGAAGCCCTTCTCGTAGATGTAGAGGTTGAGCACGTTCGTGGAGTTGCCCGGCCCGCCCTTGGTCGCGGCCAGCGCGATGTCGAACATCTTCACCGCGCCCAGCCAGCGCACGATGAACGCGGCGGCCATCACCGGCACCAGCAGCGGCAGCGTGATCCGGCGCAACGTCTGCCAGCGGCCCGCGCCGTCGGACCTGGCGGCCTCGTACACGTCGGCGGGCAGCGCCATGATCCCGGCCGCGGCGATCAGCACGACGAACGGCGTCCACCGCCACGTGTCGATGATGATCACGCTCGCCATGGCCAGCGCCGGGTCGCCGATCCACTCGATCGGGCCGATGCCGACCAGCCCGAGCAGATAGTTGACCACGCCCCACAGCGGGTCGAGCAACATCCGCCACACGCCGCCCGCCACGACCGGCGCGACGACCATGGGCACCAGGAACAACGCGCGCAGCACCCCGCGCCCCCGCCAGTCCACGTTGAGCAGGAACGCGATGGCGAACCCCAGCACCATCTGCAGCGGCAGCGCGATCACCAGGTAGATGCCGGTGACCTTGAGCGACTCCAGGAAGCCGGGGTCGTGCAGCACCGCCGTGTAGTTGCGCATCCCCACCCAGCCGGTCGGCTGGAAGGAGGCCAGGTCGAAGTCCGACACGCTCACCCAGAGCGTGTAGACGATCGGGTAGAGCAACATGCCGGCCAGCAACACCAGAGCGGGGGTCAGGAAGAGCCAGGCCGTGCCCCGCTCTCCCAGCCGCTTGGCGATCACTGCTCGTAGCCCTTGGACTTCAGCAGTTCGGTGATCTCGCTCGCGGCCTGCTGGACGGCCTGCTGCGAAGTGGCCTGACCGGACATGGCGCGGCTGGTCTGCAACGCCAGGATCTGCTGTACGGCGTCCGACTCGGGCAGGCGGGGCCGCCACATCTGGTTCTTGTTGACGACCTCGTAACCCTCCTTGAGCGCCTTGTACACGGGCTTGGCCCAGTCGTCGGCGGGGGTGCCGTCGAGGGTCGAGTTACGCGCCGGGAACGTTCCGAACGCCTTGGCGGTGAACTGCTCGCCCTGCTTGGAGGTCACCCACTGCAGCCACGTCCAGGCGGCGGCCGGGTGCTGGGACTTCTTGGAGATGCCCGCCGACCAGATGCCCCGGTGCGCCCCGGCCCCCGCGGTGCCCGCCGGCATGGTGGTCAGGCCGACCTCGTCGGGGGTGAGGGTGGTGGTGTCCTCGTCCACGGCGGTGCCCTTGTAGACGCTGCCCCACATGAACATGGTGGCCGTCTTGCCCTGGCGGAAGGCTTCGAGCGGCTCGTTGAACTGGTAGGTGCTCGCGCCCGGGGGAGCGTACTTGAGCAGGTCCACCTGCGTCTGCAGCGCCTTGACGCCGTTCGCGTCGTTGAAGGCGACCCGCATCTTGTCGTCGAGCAGCTTGCCGCCGTTGGAATTGAGGACCGTCTGCCAGATGGTGGGGGTCAGCGGGTCCTTGGTGAAGTAGGTCCCCACGGCCCACGAGTCGGGCTTGCCGTCGCCGTTGGTGTCCTGGACCAGCTTCTTGGCGTCCGCGAAGTACTGCTCCCAGGTCGTCTGCGCGGTCGGCTCCTCGACCCCGGCCTTCTTGTAGAGCGTCTTGTTGTAGAACATCAGCAGCAGGTTCGAGCGGACGGGCACGGCGTACTGCTTGCCGTCCCACTGCCCGGCGGCCAGCGGCGTCGGGTTGAAGTCGGCCCAGTCGTAGTCCGGGGCGCTCCACTTGGCCAGGTCCTGGCTCTTGAGGTCGTACAGCGCGCCGGTCTTGGCGAGCTGCGGCAGCCAGGGGTCGTCGGCGAGCACCGCGTCGTACGTGGCGGTCGTCCCCGTCAGCTCCAGCATCGTCTTGGCGAGCTGGTCGTTGTACGGGATGCCGTCAACGGTGACCTTGATGTTCGGATACTTCTTGTTGAACTCCGGGACGAGCTGGTCCTGCCACTGTTTGGCGAACGCGTCGTTCGCGATGACCCTGATCGACACCGGGCTGCCCGCGGCGCCGAGGCCACCGCCGTCGGCCGGGACCTCCTCGGTCGCCGAGCCGCAGGCGGCCAGCGCCAGTCCGATCGCGGACATCGCCGCGACGAGCCGGTAGTTCCTAGGCATGTGCCAGCTTCTCCTTCGGGGGGTGAGGGGATAGGTCAGGCGGTTGGGTCGATCGCCAGCTTCACGACGTCCCTGCCGTCGAGTGAGTAGCCGCCGCCGAGGGCCTCCAGGGCCTGCCTGGTTCTGTCCAGGGGCATGTGGTGGCTGACGAGCTGGTCGAAGGGCAGTCCGCCGCGCCGCAGGATGGTGAGCGCGTCGTGGTACCTGCGTTGCATCTCGGGGCCGGCCCCGTAGACGCCGGTGATCGTGATGTCCCGCTTGAGCAGGTCGGTGAAGGGGTTGAAGGGGATGGCGCCGCGGTCGGTGAAGTTGCCGAGCTCCGCGAGCACCCCGCCGTCGGCCACCAGCCCGACGCCCTCGATGAACGACTCCGGCGAGCCGGCCGTGCCGATCACCGCGTCGGCCCCGCGCCCGTCGCCGAGCGCGTCGAGGATCGCCTTCCTGCGGCCTCCCCCTTGGCCGGGAGCGCTATCGGCAGGGCCATCGGCAGGGCCGGGCTCGCGCCGCAGGTCCACGGTCGCGTCCGCGCCGAGCGCCGCCGCCAGCTCCAGCCTGGCCGCAGGTCCGCCCACGGCCACGATCCGCGCCGCGCCCGCCGCCCTGGCCGCCACCACCGCCATCAGGCCGATCGCGCCGACGCCCTGGACGACCACCGTGGAGCCGATCCGGACGCCTGCCCGCTCGGAGCCGTGCAGGGCCACCGACAGGGGCTCCTGGAGCACCGCCGTGCGCGGCGGCAGGTCGGTGCGGTAGAAGACGGTGCCGGGGTTCGAGGCGTACAGGTGGGTGGCGAAGCCGCCGGTGAGGTACGGCGGGCGGTCGGCGGGGGAGGCGAAGCCGTACGAGGGGCGGCGGTCGGGGCAGTTCCCCGGCCGCCTGCGTACCGTGCATTCGTAGCACCGCCCGCAGCTCAGCGCGGGGAAGACACCCACCCGGTCGCCGACCCGCACCGGGGTGCCCGCGTGGTCGGCGGTGACGCCGTCGCCGAGCGCCGCCAGCCGGCCGACGATCTCGTGCCCGAGCAGCGCCGGGAAGCTGATGCTGGCCAGCCGGCCCCGGTAGATGTGCGCGTCGGTGCCGCACATCCCGCACAGCTCGACCTCCAGCAGGAACTCGCCGGGGCTCGGATGGGGCAGGTCGTAGCGGCGGATCTCCACGGTGCCGGCGACGCTCGTGACGATCGCGGCACGCGCCGTCTCGCTCATCCTCGCCTCCGGGATTCTAGATTCTATAGAATGCAGTAGAAGCTAGTTTGTCCGTTTTGGCGCGGTCAAGTTCTGTTACCGGAATGTTTCTCGCGAACCTCAGGGGAGAAGGCCCGCGCGCCTGGCCGACACCACGGTCTCCATCCGGGTGTGCGTGCCGAGCTTGCGCATCGCGCTGCGCAGATAACTCTTGACCGTCTCAGGGCTCAGCCCCAGGCGCCGCGCGACCTCCGCGTTGCCGCAGCCCACGGCCACCAGGGACAACACGTCGAGTTCGCGGGGCGAGAGCGGGTTGTGCGGGACCGGGCCACCATCTGGCGAGGTCAGCCGGTCGCAGACGCTCTGGAGGCGGTCGCGCAACGCCGGATCGGTGATCTCCCGGGCGATCGAGCGCAGCTCGGCGTGCGCCTCGCGCAACTGCTCCCACTCCGGCTCCCGCCCCGGGCCCGGCGGCCGCCGGGCGGCACGGGTGATCGCGGCCGTCTCCAGCTCCGCCACGCGCCGCTCGACCTCCGCCCGCACGGCCAGCTCCACGCTCAGCCGGATGGCGATCGTGCCCATCCCGTCCAGGACCCGGGCGCCCAGCGAGAGCGGCTCGCGGATGCCGCCGTACAGGAGGCAGGAGACGGTCTCGCCCACCACCACGGGAGCGGCCGCGATCGCCCGCAGGCCCTCGGCGCTGACCGGCTTGTCGTATTCGTGGCTGATGCGGGCGTCGGCGGTGTAGTCGTCGACGCTGTCCGGCCTGGCGGTGACCAGCACCCGGCCGCCCAGGCCGTGGCCGGCCCGGATGGCCAGCCCGCGCAGCGCGTCGGTGCGGGTGCCGGACAGTTCGGTGAGCCGCACCGTGCCGTTCGTCGAGAGGGCGCCGGCGAACAGGACGGGCAGTCCGGTCGTGTGCCGCATCCGGCTGAGCGCGGCCCGCAGGAGCACCGCAGGTGTCACCGCCATGCCCACAGAATGTCACGACCGGTCGGGATCTCCCTCCCTTCCTTCTAGCGGTCGTCGCAACACCCCGTCTTGGGAAGTGGCGGTGTGCACGCCGTTGGCGCGCTCTGCCGTTCCCGGCATCCTGTGCCTGACCCGACCGAACGACGCTATGTGACACAGATCACATCTCATAACGTGAATTCGTGGCGGTCGTACGGGCGAAAGCTGACGAACCACTGCGCAAGGACGGGAGCACCATGTGATCGCCGAAGAATCCGGCAGGGCCGACGACGCCGAGTTGATCCGGCGCTCGGAACGCGCCCCGGAGGTCTTCGCCGACCTCTTTGACCGGCACGCGCCCGCATTGCGGCGCTATGTCGCCCGGCGGTTGGGGCCCTCGCTGGCCGACGATATCGTCTCCGACGCCTTCCTGGCCGCCTTCCGGCGCCGTCACCGCTACGACACGAGCCAACCCGACGCGCGGCCCTGGCTGTACGGCATCTCCGCCCGGCTCATCAGCCGGCATCGGCGGGTGGAGATCCGCCTCTACCGGGCGCTGGTCCGCAGCGGCGTCGACGAGATCGCCGCACCGTACACCGAACGCGTCGACGACCGGGTCGCCGCGCAACAGGCCGGGCTGGCGGCGGCGCTGGCGGAGCTGTCACCCGGTGACCGGGAGGTGCTGTTACTCGTGGCCTGGGCTGAGATGTCGTATCAGGACGTGGCCCGCGCGCTGGACATCCCGGTCGGCACCGTCGCATCCCGCCTGCACCGGGCCAGAGCCAAGACGCGCCAGGCCCTCGGCGGAACCAACTCCGCGACCACCCGAGAGGAGTCCTTCGATGGATGACGACCTGCGAGTGCTGCACGAGTGGCGCGCCGAGATCCCCAAGCCGGGCCAGGAATGGATCATCCCGCAGCGCCGTCGGATGCTGACGCGGATCCGGGGCCGCCGACGGGCGCTCGGACGCCGCCTGCTCGTGATCGGGGCGCTGGGGGCCGCCGCCGCGCTCGCCGTGGCCACCCTGCGGCCGCAACCGCCCGCCCCGGGCCCGGCGAGCAAGCCGTCGGTCGTCCGGCTCGACTCCAGCGTGGTGCTGGCCGGCGCCGCCGAGGTGGCGGGCAGGCGCAGGAGTGCCCAGGTGCCCCTGCCCACGCAGTGGCACTACACCAAGACCCTGGACAAGCAGCCGAACTCGGCCACGACCGAGACCCGCGAACACTGGACGCGCTACGACGGCATGCAGGCCGCCTCTTTCGGCGAGGACGGCGAACTGCACGTCGGCCCCGAAGGGAATCCACTGGATCCGGGCGATGACGACCTGTCGCCGCAGCAGTACGATGCCAAGCTCCGCGAGCTGCCGACCGACCCGAGGAAACTGCTGGACAAGATCACAGGTGATCGCCATTGGATCGAAGGGGCACGCGAGGAGGGTGTTCCCAAGCAGACCGTGCCCGCCAATACCCGCGCCTACCACGTGATCATGCTCTACCTGAGCCGCTACGGCACGATGCCGCCCAAGCTGGAGGCGGCCATGTTCCGCACCCTGATGCTCATTCCCGGCGTCCGGATCGATCAGGGCGTGCGCGACGCCGCAGGCCGCACCGGCCTGGGTGTCTGGCTGGAGGGAGCCGGCGACGTGCCCTTCCGTCGCTACGACATCCTTGATCCGGACACCTACCGCTACCTTGGCCGCCAGACGCTCTGGTCGCGCGACCAGTTCCTGGGCGGCAACTCCGAGCCCGCCTTCCGCAAGGGCGCGGTGTGGAGCACGGCCCTGCTGTCATCAGTGATCGTCGACCGTCCCGGCCAGCGAGGCTGACGCTCACCGCATCGACGGGAAGCCTGCGAAACCAGGATTGAGTGGCAGGGTTCCGGTAGTAGTCGCCGAAGATCCATCTGCAGGAGGCGCCATGCTCTCGGCGTTCTCCCACCGGAACCTCCACCAGCGAACCCTAAGATCGTCACAATGCATTCCGTGTTGCGACGATCCCTGGAATCCGCCGCCTTTGGGGATGACGCCGGAGCGATGAGCGAGGACCGCCCGGGGCGGGGTCCCAACGGCCCACTGAGTTAATAAGGCCCGGGCGGGTGCTGGGCGAGCGCAGCGAGCGTGGTTGCCGGGGGTTCGAAAGGGGGCGTCAGCCCCCTTGGGAGGCGCTGTCTGGAATCCTGTGGCGCGCAGCGCCCCTTGTGGAAGGCCTTGCAGTTGGGGTGCGGTGGCCGGGGGAGCTGAGTGGCGGCGGTAACCTCCGCTAAGCGTGTGCCGTCACGAAAGGACATAGATGAGTGGGTCCGAAGGCAGTCAGGATGAGAAGTCTCTTTCCGTCACCCCGCCCAAGACGTGGGCGGCGGGACTGCCCGGTGTGGCGCATGCCCTCGAATACTCCCTGGGCCAGACCTCGGTCCGCCGCACGGCGCTGACGCTGCTGAACGTCAACCAGACCAGAGGCCTGGACTGCCCCGGTTGCGCCTGGCCGGAGCCGGGGCGCAGGCACCGCAACGAATACTGCGAGAACGGCGCCAAGCACGTCACCGACGAGGCCACCACGCGCCGGGTGAGCCGGGACTTCTTCCGGCGGCACCCGATCTCCGAGCTGGCCGGCCGGACGGACCAGTGGCTGAACGAGCAGGGCAGGCTCACCGAGCCCATGGTCAAGCGGCCGGGCTCCGACCACTACGAGCCGATCGCCTGGGACGAGGCGCTCGGCGTGCTCGCCGGCGAGCTGCGCGGCCTGGACGACCCCGACCAGGCGCTGTTCTACACCTCCGGCCGCCTGGGCAACGAGGCGGCGTTCCTGCTGCAGCTCTTCGCCCGCGCCTACGGCACCAACAACCTGCCCGACTGCTCCAACATGTGCCACGAGTCCAGCGGCTACGCGCTCAACGAGACCCTGGGCATCGGCAAGGGCAGCGTGAGCCTGGAGGACATCCACGACGCCGACCTGGTGTTCGTCGTCGGCCAGAACCCGGGCACCAACCACCCCCGGATGCTCTCGGCCCTGGAGCAGACCAAGCGCTCGGGCGGCCAGGTCATCGCGGTGAACCCGCTGCCCGAGGCCGGGCTGATGCGCTTCAAGCACCCGCAGAAGGCGCGCGGGCTGGTGGGGCGCGGCACCCGGATCGCCGACGAGTTCCTGCAGATCCGCCCCGGCGGCGACCTGGCCCTGTTCCAGGCGCTCAACCTGCTGCTCCTGCAGGCCGAGGACGAGCGTCCTGGCACGGTGCTGGACCAGGCGTTCATCGAGGAGCACACCACCGGGTTCGCCGATCTCGCCGCCCACCTCCGTGAGCTGTCCTGGCCCGACGTGCTGGCCGCCACCGGCCTGGACCGCGAGCAGATCGAGCGCGTGCACGCCCGCGTCCAGGCCAGCGAGAAGGTCATCGTGTGCTGGGCGATGGGCCTGACCCAGCACAAGCACGGCGTGCCCACCATCAGGGAGATCGTCAACTTCCTGCTGCTGCGCGGGAACATCGGCAGACCGGGCGCGGGCGTGTGCCCGGTGCGCGGGCACAGCAACGTGCAGGGCGATCGCACCATGGGCATCTGGGAGCGTGCGCCGCAGGCATTCCTCGACGCCCTGGAGCGCGAGTTCGGCTTCACCCCGCCCGCCGAGCACGGACTGGACACCGTCGGCGCCATCCAGGCGATGCTGGACGGCCGGGCCAGGGTGTTCCTCGGCGTCGGGGGCAACTTCGTCCGGGCCACCCCGGACAGCGACGTCACCGAGCGCGCCATGCGTACCTGCCGGGTGACCGCGCACATCTCGACCAAGCTCAACCGCTCCCACACCGTCTGCGGCGAGACCGCGCTGATCCTGCCCACTCTCGGGCGCAGCGACCGCGACGTCCAGGCCGGCGGCGAGCAGTTCGTCACGGTCGAGGACTCGATGAGCCAGGTGCACACCTCCAGGGGACGGCTCGCCCCGGCCTCCGAGCACCTGCTCAGCGAGGTCGCCATCATCGGCCGGCTGGCCCGCCGCACGCTCGGCGACCGGCCGGAGCTGCCGTGGGAGAGGTTCGAGGCCGACTACGGCTCCGTGCGCGACCGCATCGCGCGCGTCGTGCCCGGCTTCGAGGACTTCGACGCCCGGGTACGCGAGCCCGGCGGCTTCCGCCTGCCCAACCCGGTCAACGAGCGGGTCTTCCGCACCCCGAGCGGCCGGGCCGTCTTCACGTGCAACGCCTTCGCCATGCTGGAGGCGCCCCAGGGGCACCTGATCCTGCAGACCCTGCGCTCCCACGACCAGTGGAACACCGTCCCCTACTCCGGCGACGACCGCTACCGGGGGATCCGCCACGGACGCCGTGTCGTGCTCGTCAACCCCGACGACCTGGCCGAGTTGGGCCTGGCGGACCGGGACGTGGTGGACCTGGTCAGCGTCTGGCACGACGGGGTGGAACGCCGCGCCCGCGACTTCACGGTGGTCGGCTACCCGGCGACGCGCGGCTCGGCCGCCGCGTACTACCCGGAGACGAACGTCCTCGTCCCGCTGGACAGCGTCGCCGACCACAGCAACACGCCCACCTCCAAGGGGATCGTGGTCCGCCTGGAGGCCAAGGACTGAGACCGGCCGGCTCTCCGTGCATGCGACCGATCGTGGATACGATATGCGCTACATGATTGTTGACAATCAGAGCGAGGGAACGTGTCCACAGACTCGGGAACGGTGCTCGACGCGATCCGTGACGGGATCATGCGTGGTGAGTTCGTGCCTGACCAGCGGCTCGTCGAAGCCGATCTGTCGGAGCGCTTCTCCGCGAGCCGCAGCTCCGTACGCTCGGCGCTCCTGCAGCTGGCCAACGAGGGCCTGGTGGAGCGGGTCATGAACAGGGGCGCGCGGGTGCGGGCGGTCTCCCTGGCGGAGGCCGTCGAGATCACCGAGGTGCGCATGGTGGTCGAGGGCCTGTGCGCGGCCAAGGCCGCCGGGCGGGTGACCCCGGCCGAGGCGGGCGAGCTGCGCGAGATCGGCGCCCGGATGTCGGAGGCGGTCGGGTCGGGCGACGTGCTGGGCTATTCCGAGCTCAACCAGCTCCTGCACCGACGGATCCGGGAGCTGAGCGGCCAGTCCACGGCGGGCGGCGTGCTGGAGCGGTTACGCGGCCAGATCGTCCGCCACCAGTTCCGGCTGTCCATGCAGCGCGGCCGGCCCGCCGTGTCGCTGGGCCAGCACCTGGCCATCATCGAGGCCATCTGCGCCGGCGACCCGGACGCGGCCGAGCGGGCCTCGCGCGACCATCTGCGCAGCGTGATCGAGGCGCTGCGGGCCCACCACGACTGACCGCCCAGAAAGACCGCCTAGAAAGACCGCCTAGAAAGACCGCCTAGAAAGACCGCCTAGAAAGGCCGCCCGGACGGATCGTGCCGCCCGGGTCGCGGGCGGCACGATCCGAGCGCTCAGCGGCTGTACGGAGCGACGGCGATCCGGTCGATCACCGGGGCGAACCGCGAGCGGAGGAGCACGCCGGGGAAGGTGTCCGAGGCGTAGGTTCTGCCGTCGAAGTTCGGCAGCTCCTCGGAGGAGAACCGCAGCGTGTTGTCCCCCTTGCGGAGTTTCACCGGCACGGTCAGCTCCCAGAAGTTGTTCTCGTGGAAGGTGTGCGGGAAGGACACCCGCTGCGCGGCGGCGCCGTTGACCGAGAGGTCGGCGTGCCTGGCCAGCGGGTCGGGGTTGTAGTGCGTGGCCGGCGACTGCTCCGGGTTGGAATAACGCACGCGCATGGCGTACGTGCCCGCCGCCGCTGCCTTCACCGTGAAGGTGAGCGTGTTGCCGTTCCCCGGCTCGCCGCCGACGCCGGTCACCGCGGCCTTCCCCGTGGCCAGGGAGAGCGGGGACACCTTGGCGGTGCCGGCGAGGCGGGCGGACTCGGCCTCGTACACCGTGGCCGGCAACGCGGCCGCCGGCGCCTGCCGCACCGTGAGGCGGTCGATGAGCGCGGTGCCGGTGACCTTCACCTTGTTGACGCCGCCCGACAACGACACGTCCACGGGCAGGGTGTCCCGCACGTCCACGCCGTTGACGGACACCGACGCCCGGCCGCGCAGCTTCAGGTCCAGCGTGGCCGCGGCGTCGGCGGGGGAGTAGACCCAGAACGTGACCGACTGGCCGCGTTCGACCGCCACCAGGCCGTCCTTCGCCGGGCGGGCGCCGTCGAGGTCGGCCAGCTCCGCCTCGTAGACCGAGGTCGCCGCGGCCGGGTTCGGCAGCGAGAGCTGGAGGCGGTCCACGATCGCGTCGCCCTTCGTGGCCTTCGTCCCGTCCAGGCTCCGGGCCGCGAGCGAGATCACGTGCTTGCCCGCGGTGAGCGGGACGGTGGTGTCGGCGTGGTCCCAGACCACCCATTTGTAGCCGAGGGGCAGGAACAGCTCCTGCTCGGCGGCGCCGTCCACGCGGAGGAAGACGTTGGTGGGGCCCTGCTCGCGTACCAGGTCGTAGGTGTTGAGTGAGTTGGCGAAGACGCTCAGGTCGTAGCGGCCTGTCTTCGGCACCTCGACGGTGAAGTCGAGCACGCCGTCGGAGCCGGTGCGCAGCCCGCCCACGTCGTACCGGCCGGAGGTGTAGAACTTGGACACGTCGGACGGGGAGCCTTCGGGGCCGTTGCGGCTGTAGCCGGTTCCGGTGTAGGTGGCGTCCTCGGCCTCGTACGAGTGCTCCCACAGGTCGGGGACGGCCGCGGCGCCCCGGCCGGCGCCGGGGGCCAGGACGATCTCGTACGCCGACGACTCCTTCAGCCCGCTCAGGTCGAGGACGACGGCGCCGTCCTTGACCGCGACGTCCCGCTCGGACACGAGCTCAGGCTGCGCGGAGTCGCCGATCTGGCCCGTCCACGGGATCTCCCTGATCCAGGCGTGCACCGTGCGGCCGAACGTGGCGGCGGGCACGTTCTCGAACCGGATGTGCCCGGCGCCGCCGGAGCCGCCGAAGATCGCGCGGGCCTGCCGCTTCTTCGCGTCGAGTGTGGCGACGGCCTGCATCGTGTAGTTCTGGCCCGGGTACGGCGGCTCGGCCCGCACGGTGTGGCCGCTCATGCTCCCGTAGGCGTTGAACAGCCACCACTGCCCGTTGCCCCGGTTCGCCTGCACGGCGGAGTCGCTGAGGTTGCCGTCGATGTTCCAGTACGCGATGTCGGCGTCCACCTTCGACTCCTCGATGGCCGAGATCCACTGGACCATCTGGCCGGGCACCGAGGTGTGGTAGTTGAAGGCGTACTCGTTGATGTTGATCGGCAGCCGCTTGCCCGGCAGGACCTCGGCCTCCATCTCGCGGTACCGCTTGACGCTGGCCCGCACCTGCTCGGGGTGGCTGAGCTCGTGCCAGGTCATCACGTCTGGCACGGTGCCGGCCGCCACCGCGTGCTCCAGGAAGCCCTTGACCTGGGCGTACAGCACGCTGGTGTTGGGCCCGGCGATCCGGGCGGCGGGCATCCTGTCTTTGATGAGCGCGTAGACGTCGTCCCAGGCGCGGAAGTAGTCGCGGGGGTCGCTGAGCCAGCTCACGCCGTTGTAGCTCCACTCGCCCGTGCCGAACATGTTGCCCTCGGGCTCGTTGAACGGCACGAAGACCACGTTGTCCTGATATTTCGGGTCGAGCTGGAGGACCTGGTCGACCTGCTTGGCGATCTTCTCCTTGAACAGGCCGAGCTTCTCCTCCGGCGTGCTCCCCGGCCACTGGTAGGGGAAGCCGCGGTGGATGTCGGTCATGTAGATGTACACGTCACCGTCGGTGCTGTCGGCCAGCGGCTTGACCACCTCCAGCGCGTCCGCGCCCGGGTGTTGCGGGCCGTCCTGGGCCTTGGTGGACACCGTGCGCAGCCGCATGCCCTCGATCAGGTTGTTCGTCGGCACCCCGGGCCCATAGAGACCGTAGAGCGTGCCGGACGCGCCGCCGTGGAAGGCGCCGGTGTCCTCGGCGAGGTCGATGACGAGTTGCCCCTCGCGGATCACCGTCACCCGCGCGGTGACCGGGTGGCCCCCGGCCGTGCCGCTCACGGTGAACGTGCCCGCCTGGGCGTAGTCCCCGGGATCCACGGGCGACCAGGTGATGGGCAGGTCGCGGTCGTAGCCGTCGGAGAACGTGGCGCGGACCGCGGCGGGCAGCGGCGGCGCGGTGCCGATGATCGTACGGACGGCGAACTCGTCCTGGGTGAGACCCGTCGGCGCGGGCGGGTCGGCCCCGATCTCGGCGGCCACCTCCTCGGCCGACAGCGCGGCGGCGTACACGCGGAAGTCGTCGATCGCGCCGTCGAACAGCGGGTCCTGGTAGAACGAGCGCCCGATGAAGCCCGCCGACGTCGTGGCGGCGTCGATGAGCTGCGCGGCGGTGACGGTGGTCGTCGCGGAGGCCACGGCGGCCCCGTCGAGGTAGGCGGTGACCCGGTCGGCGGCGGTGTCGAGGGTGACGGTCAGCGTCTTCCAGGCGTTGGCCGGCAGCGCGGCCGAGCCGGTGACCTGGGCCTCGCCGCCCCCGCCCGACGTGGTGACCGCCGTGCGCAGGCGGCCGTCGCCGTTGTACGGGGTGCTGAACAGGTAGCGGGTGGTGTCCTTGCCGAGCGCGTAGATCCACTGCCAGGGCGCGGTCGTCCCGTCCCAGCGCACCCGCGCCGACACCGTCAGATCGCTCCTGCCCTGGAGCACGGCCAGGGGCAGGCGTACGTAGGCGCCGTCAGAGTTGGCGGCGCCACCGGGCAGGCTCAGGGCGTGGCCGCCGCCGGAGCCCTCGACGAGCTCGGCGGTGGAGGCGTTGACCAGCGTCCCGTCCAGCCCGTTGCCGGAGGAGTCGGTGATCGAGAGGTCGTCGAACGCGTACACCAGGATGGGCGCGGGCGGCGCGGCGGCGGAGGCGGGCGTGCATAAGGCGAGGACGAGAGCGGCGGAGAGTGCGGCTGGGACGATGCGCATGACTAGTCCTTCACGGCTCCGGCGGTGACGCCGGCGGCGACGTAGCGCTGGGCGATGATGAGCAGGATGGTGGCGGGGATGGAGGCGATCACGGCGGTGGCCATGATGGCGTTCCACTCCTGGTTGTTGTTGCCGATGTAGTGGTAGATGCCGAGGGTGATGGGCTGGTGGTCGCCGCCCTGGTCGAGGGTGGAGGCGAAGATGAAGTCCGACCACGCCCACAGGAACGCGAACAACGACACGGTGATGATCGCGTTGCGGGAGACGGGCAGCACGATCGAGACGAACGTACGCACCACCCCCGCCCCGTCGGTCCGGGCGGCCTGCAGGAGTTCTTCGGGGATGCCGGACATGAACGTGGTGAAGATGAGCACCGCGAACGGCACGGCGAGGGTGGAGTCGGCGACGATGAGTCCTGGGACGGTGTTGAGCACGCCGGTGGTCAGGAAGATGGCGTAGAAGCCCATCGCCATGATGATGCCAGGGATCATCTGCGCGACCAGCAGCACGAACCCGAGGAGCCCGCCGCCCCTGGGCCGTAGTTTGGCCAGCGAGTAGCCGGCCGGCGCCGCGACCGCCAGGGTGAGCGCCACGGTGCCGAGCCCGACGAGCAGGCTGGTGCCGAGGTAGGGGAGTTGCTGGTCGAGCACGGCGCGGTAGCCGTCGAGGGTGCCGTTGACCGGGAACCAGTTGGGCGGGCTCTTGCGCATGTCGCCGTCCTGGGTGAACGACACGTTGATCATCCAGTAGATCGGGAACAGCATGACGGCGGTCAGTACCAGCCCGATCGCGGTCTTGAGGGGTTTCATGACACCGCCTGCCGGCGGATGTAGATCAGCCCGAAGATCAGCGCGATCACGATCAGCAGGTTGCCGACGGCCGCGCCGGGCCCGAAGGAGGGCACCAGGTTGCCGAAGCCGAGCCGGTAGGACCAGGTGGCGAACGTGGTCGAGGCCCCGCTGGGCCCGCCCTTGGTCATGATCCAGATGATGTCGAACACCTTCAGCGTGTAGACCAGGCCGAGCAGCAGCGTGATCGCCGACACCGGCCGCAGCAGCGGGAACGTCACCCGCCAGAAGCGTTGCCAGCCGCCGGCCCCGTCGAGTGCGGCGGCCTCGTGGATGTCGGGGCTGATGGCCTGCAGCCCGGAGTAGAGGACGACGAGATTGAACGGGATGCCGATCCAGATGTTGGCGATGATCACCGACCAGAGCGCCCAGTCCGGCGAGGTCAGCCAGTTGACCGGCCCGATCCCGAGCCAGCCCAGCACCGCGTTGATGACGCCGGAGTCGCTGTTGAGCATCCACGACCAGGTCGAGGCCGACACGATCAGCGGCAGCAGCCACGGCACCAGGAACAACGCCCGCAACGTCGCCGACAGCCGGAAGTTCCTGCTGAAGAACAGCGCCAGCGCCAGCCCGATGCTGAACTGGAAGGCCAGCGACACCACCGTGAACACCACCGTGTGCCACAGGGCCGGCCAGAACGTGGCGTCGGCGAACACCTTGGCATAGTTGGCGAACCCGGCGAACGGCGCATCACCCTGCACGAACGAGCGCACCGTGTAATTACGCAGACTCAACTCCACGTTGCGGAACAACGGATAGGCGTAGAACACCAGCAGATAGAGCACGACCGGGACGAGGAACGCCCACGCCGCCCACTGATCCGACCTGCGGCGTGCGGCCCGATGGCCCCGGGCCGGCGTGCGGTCCAGGGCCATCGGGGTCTGTGTCGCCTGACTCATTGGATGGCGCTCGCCGCCGCCGTCTGCGCCGCGGCCATCGCCTCCTGTGGCGGCTTCGACCCGCTCAGCGCCGCCTGCACCGCGCCCCACATCGGCTCGGAGATCTTCGGGTACTTGGTGCCCAGGTCGTCGCTGGTGCGCCCCTTGGCCGCCTTGACCGCCTCCACCCAGACCGTCAGCTCCTTGTTCTGGGCGACCTGCTTGGCCTGCACCGCCTCGGTCGCGGCGATGTAGGACAACGTGGTGTCGGTGGTGTAGGCGTTGTCGGCGCTGGTCAGGCAGGCGACCAGCTTCTGCGAGGCGGCGTAACGGCCGGTGTCGGACTGCACCGGCACGCTGACGAACTCCCCGCCCGTCGGCGCGGGCGCGGTGCCGCCCGTCTTGCCGGGGATCGGGATGATGCCGTACTCGAAGCCGGTCTTCTTGGCGTTGGCCAGCTGCCAGGTGCCGTTCTCGCCGAAGGCGAAGTCGCCGGTGGCGAACTCCTGCCAGCTGGTGGTCTGGGTGTTGTTGATGACGGAGTTGGGGGCGTACCCCTTCTTCACCCAGTCGGCCCACAGCGCCACGGCTGAGACGCCCTCGGGGGAGTCGAGCTTGGTCAGGTTCGCGCCCGCGCCCCAGAACCAGGGCAGGAACTGGAAGCTGCCCTCCTCGGTGCCGATCGCCGAGAACGTGATGCCCTTCCTCCCCGACGCCTTCACCTTCTCCAGCGCGGCCGTCAGCGTCGCCCAGTCCTTGATCGACTCGGCGTCCACGCCGGCCTTGTCCAGCACCGCCTTGTTGTAGTAGAGCGCCAGGGTGTTGGCGCCGATCGGGACGCCGTAGGTCTTGCCTCCGGTCTGACCGGCGGCCAGCAGGTTGGGCGCGACCGAGGAGGTGTCGGTCCTGGTCTCCTCGGTGGTGGTGAGCACCCCGGCCTCGGCCAGCGTCGAGACCACCGGATTGTCCACGATCAGCACGTCCGGCGGGTTGCCCTGCTGGGCGGCCAGCAGCGCCTTGTTCGTCAGGTCCGTCGTGTCATAACCGGTGCGCCGCACCGTCACCCCGGCCTGACCACCGCACGTGTCCAGCAGCTTCACCCAGTCCGAGGTCTTGTCGAACTGGGGGTAGGGATCCCAGACGGTGTACGCGCCGGCGGACGGCTCCGGGCTCGCGCTGTTCTGGGACGACCCGCAGGCCGCCAGTGTGACGGCGGCCAGGGCCAGGCATGCCGCCCGCCGGGCGGGGACGAAGCTTGCCATGTCGGTTGGTTTCCTCTCGACGTTCAGGTGAGCTGGATGTAGTCCAGCTCGGCGTATCCGGTGCCGCCGGCGAAGTACGGCGAGCCCTTGGCCAGGCGGATCACGTTGTAACCCGCCTTGAGGGTGAGGGTGGCGCTGATCGTCGCGCCGAACTGGCCCCACCCGGCGGTCGGCGGGTAGCTGACCGTGCTCCAGGCGCCGCCGTTGTAGGCCAGCCCCTGCGTGGCGGTGGCGCCGGTGCCGTTGGCGTAGCCGACGGTCATCGTGTACGCGCGGGCGGTGGGCACGTTGACGACGAAGTCCACGTAGCTGTCGGTCCGCGGCGTGCCCGTGTTGTCGATGCGGCCGACGTACCCGCCGCCCGACGCGCTCGTGGCGCTCAGCCGCGCGGCGCGGAACACCGAGGCGTTCTCGGCCTCGTAGCGCTGCTGGTAGGCGGGCACCCCGCTCGCCGGTTCGACGAGGAGTTGGTAGGCGCTGGTGGCCGACATGTTCGGCACCGAGACGCTGAGCTGCCCGTTGCCGACCGTCCTGGTGGTGGCGGAGACCGTGGTGGGCGCGGTCACGGCGGTGAAGCGGCCGTTGGACGGGGTGGACAGCAGCGTGACGCGGACGCTGGCGCCGAGCGCCTGCAGGCCGGTCAGGTTGACGGTGTTGGTGCCCGCCTCGTTTCCGAACACCACGTTGACGATCTTGCGGGTGCCGTCGTAGGAGGCGAAGCCGTCCAGGCCCGTCGTGGTGGTCGTGCTGGTGGTGAGCATGTTGCCGGCCATGTCGCCGTACCACTTGTACAACCACCACGTGCCGGTCGGCTGGGAGTTGTTGACGACCAGGCCGTTCATGGTGCCGTACTCGTACCAGAAGGCGCGGTGCGCCGACTCGACGCCGCCGCGTTCCAGCTTGGCGACGTAGCTGGCGATCCGGCCGGGGACGTCGACCTCGGAGGTGGCGGCGTACTCGTTGATGGAGATGCGGCGCGGGCTGATGCCGAGCGAGGACTCCAGGTTGCGGTAGTCGGCGATGTCGGCGGCGATCCTGGTGGGGTTGCTCAGTTCGTGCCAGCAGATGATGTCCGGCAGGGTGCCGGTGTTCCTGGCGGTGGTGAGGAACGACTGCATCCAGGAGCGGTTGTAGACGGCCGTGCTCGGGCCGACGATCGGGGTCAGGGTGTCGAGCGCGCGCACCGCCTGGAACGTACGCACCCAGCCGTCGTTGAAGTTGCCCGCCGCCGCGGTGTTCCAGGTGTAGTCGGGCTCGTTCCAGAGCTCCCAGCCGATCACGTTGCTGACCGCGGTGGCCGACAGCCTGGCGTTGACCATGGTGTTGACCTTGGCCAGCCAGTCGTTCCAGCTCACCCACCGGTAGGGGAAGTCGGGGTAGATGTCGGGCATCCGGATGAACTCTCCGGCGCCCACCCGGGTGGCCTGCGGGGAGACCAGCAGCGAGTCGCCGCCGGGAGGCTGGCCGTTGGGCCGCTGGCCGACTCCGGGGGCGGGCTGGGTCAGTGAGTTGACCTTGATGGGGAGCAGGGTGGAGTCGGCCGGCCTGGAGTTCTCCGCCAGGCCGTACAGGCCGCCCGAGGCGGCATGCGTGACCGGACGGAACGGCTGGGCGATGTTGACGGTCAGCGTGGCGCCGGCCGCGTGGGCGGGTGCCGCCAGGCCGCAGACGAGCATGGCGGCGGTTGTTAAGACGGCGATGGTTCGGGGGGTGGACACGTACGCACCTCGCTCTGGATGAGGGGGGTTATCCCGCGTCGGCCACCGGGATCCAGACCCGCATCGGGCCCTGGCTCCGGTTGCCCCACAGGAAATACGGGACAGCGGTGAGTTCCAGCGGGTCACTGGTGTCGTTGTCGAGGTCGAGCACCGATCCGGCGGCCGTGATCACTCTGTCGCCGGCCTCGAACGGGCCGGCGGGGTGCAGGCGCACGTCCTCCAGCACGGTGCCCTCGGGCAGGTCGTGCTGCTCCAGGCAGTAGACGAGCGGGCCGCGCGCCAGGGTGAGGCAGCCGCGGGCCGCGTCCACCCGGGGGTGCGGGCGGATCTGCCTGACGGGCATGCCGAGGTCGAGCACCACCGTGGTGTCGTCCCGCCACGCCCTGGTCAGGCGCAGGTAGCCCGCGTCGGGCTCGGCCTCGACGGGTTCTCCGTCGATCAGCACGCCGAACGTCGCGCACCAGGACGGCACGCGCAGCGCCAGCGTCCACGGCTCGCCGGTCCGGGCGGAGACGGTCAGCTCGACCCGGCCCTGCCAGGGGTAGGCGGTGCGCATCTCGACCCTGGCCGGGCCCGTGTCGATCGTCGCCGTGGCGTACAGGTGCACCTGCACGCCGTTCGCGTCGCCGGTGGCCAGGTAGGCGGGCAGGGAGGCCATCAGGCGGGCGATGTTGGGCGGGCAGCAGGCGCACGAGTACCACGGCAGGCGGTGGCCGGCCGCCTCCTCGCCCGCGTTGGCGTGGCCGGTGCGCAGGTGCAGCGGGTTGGAGTAGAAGAAGTGCCTGCCGTCCTGGGAGACGGCCGCGGCGACGGCGTTGAGCAGGACGCGTTCCATCTCGTCGGCGTAGCGGGCCTGGCCGGTGGCCAGCAGCAGGCGCCAGCTCACGTGGAAGCTCGCGATCGAGGCGCACGTCTCGGCGTACGCGCGGTCGGGCGGCAGTTCGTACGGGTCGCCGTACGCCTCGTCGCGGTGACGCGACCCGTGCGCGCCCGTCACATACGTCCTGGTACGGAAGGCGTCGTCCCACAGCCGCTCCGACGCCTCCAGCAACGCCCGGTCACCGCTCTCCACGGCCACGTCCACCATGCCCGCCAGCAGGTAGAGCTGGCGCACCGAGTGCCCTGCCACCTCCTGGGCCGCGCGCAGCGGCACGTGGTCCTGGTGGTAGCGGGGCCCGAACCGGCCGTGTTCCAGCAGGCCGTGGCCGCGCAGGTCGAGGAAGCGCAGGGCCAGGTCGAGATAGGGCCGGTGCCCGGTGAGGCGGTAGAGCTCGGCCAGCGCCGTCTCGATCTCCGGGTGCCCGCACACCTCCTCCACCCGCGAGAACCGCTCGACCAGCAGGTCGGCGTAGCGCCTGGCCACCTCGACCAGCTCGGGGCACCTCCCGGTCCGCCCGGCCGCGACGGCGGCCTGGATCAGGTGTCCCGCGCAGTAGAGCTCGTGGCTCCAGACCGGCTTGAGCCAGCGCTGGTCCGGCTCGGCGATGGTGAAGTGGGAGTTGAGGTAGCCGTCGGCCTGCTGGGCCCGCGCCAGCAGCCCGGTCGTTTCCTCGGCGAACTCCCGCAGGCGCGGGTCGGCGCCGGGCGCGGCCAGCTCCCACAGCGCCGCCTCCAGCGTCTTGTACACGTCGGAGTCGGCGAACCACATGCCCGTGAACTCGTGCCCGGTCAGCTCGCCGGCCGCGGCGCGCAGGTTGTCGAGGTTGCCGCTGCTCTCCAGCCTCTCCAGGCAGTGCGGCAACGTGTGCTCGGCGTTGCGCCGCCGCCACTGCCCGAGCAGCCCGCCGTCGTCCAGGAGCACCTGGTCCAGCCCCAGGGGGCGGAGCTTCGCGATGGCGCCGGGGCCGGGGGCGGCCGGGGGGCTGACTGTGGCCACAGGGTTGCCAGAGGGTTTCTGCGAAGTCATCCAGCTCTCTCAACATGGGATATCAGGAAAGTTAGGAAATCGTTTGCCTTAAGCTAGCAACGCTCTGGAGCTGGAGTCAACGGGCGCTACAGTTGAGACAGCAAGGCGTTAGGAAAGCGGAGGAAAGTATGGGGAAATTGGAGCGGCACGCCACCATCGCCGACGTCGCGGCGCTGGCCGGGGTGTCGGTGGGCACGGCCTCCAAAGCCCTCAACGGCCGCGGATCCCTGCGCGAGGAGACCCGGATGCGGGTCAGGGAGGCGGCCAGGCAGCTCAGCTTCGAGGTGAACGCGGGGGCGCGGAATCTGCACTCGGGGCGGACGTACACCGTGGGGATGATCACCACCGACACCATCGGGCGGTTCAGCATTCCGGTGCTGATGGGGGCCGAGGACGCGCTCGGGGCCGGTCAGATGTCGGTGTTCCTGTGCGACGGGCGCGACGATCCGATCCGGGAGCAGTACCACGTCAAGACGCTGCTCAGCCGGCGTGTGGACGGCATCATCGTCACCGGCCGGCGCACGCAGGCCCGCGCCCCGATCAGTGTCGGGCTGCCCGTCGTGTACGCCTTCATCAGCTCCACCGACCCCGACGACTGCTCGGTGGTGCCCGACGAGACCGGTGGAGCGCGTAAGGCCGTGGAGCATCTGATGGCGATCGGTCGGACCAGGATCGCGCACGTCACCGGGCCGGAACACCACCATTCCGCGCGGGTACGGGCACAGGCCGTGGCGGACCGGCTGGCCGAGGCGGGGCTCTCCGTGGCGGGGCCGCCGCTGTTCGGGGCGTGGAGCGAGATCTGGGGGCGGCAGGCCGTGGGGATGTTGCTGGCCGGGGGTACGTCGTTCGACGCGGTGTTCTGCGGCAGCGACCAGATCGCGCGGGGAGTGGCGGACGCGCTGCGGGCTGTCGGGCGGCGGGTGCCGGAGGACGTGGCGCTGGTCGGGTTCGACAACTGGGACGTCATGACCCGGGGCTGCCAGCCGCCGCTGACCAGCGTCGACATGAACCTGGAAGGGCTCGGCCGGACGGCAGCCGAGATGTTGCTGGCCGCCATCAACGGCACACCCTCACCGGGACGGCACGCCCGCCCGTGCCACCTGGTGGTCCGCGAGTCCAGCACCGTCCCGCTGGGCCCGGAAGCGCGCGTCTGATCGGTCACGGAACGGATCAGGGGGGCGCCATGACCTGGTGCGTCTCATCGGTCACGGGGCGGTGGAGCAGCAACATCGCGGCGTCGTCCAGGAGCGGGCCGCCCGCGTGCTCGACCAGGTCCGCGCGCAGCGCGTCGAGCGCCGTCTGCGGGTCGTCGCGGTGCAGCAGCCACGCCCGCTCCGTCAGCGGGTAGAACTCGCCCGCCGCGTTCCTGGCCTCGATGACCCCGTCGGTGAAGAACAGGATGCGATCCCCGCCCCCGAACGGGATCCGGTGCGCCTTCGGCGTCGAGGAGTCGAACATGCCGAGGCCCAGCGGCAGCCACTGCTCGGGCGCCTCGGCCGTGCGGAGTTCGCCGCCGGCCAGGACGAGCAGCGGCGCGGGATGGCCGAAGTTCACCAGCGACATCTCCGCCTCATGGATCTCGGCGATGATCGCGGTCACGAACTGCTCGCCACCCAGATGCCTGGCCAGGCTCGCCTCAAGCCGGTCGCCGATGTCGGCCAGGTCGGCCTCGTCGTAGGCGGCCTCCCTGAAAGCGCCCAGCACCCAGGCCGCCGTCTCGACCGCCGCCAGGCCCTTGCCCTGGACGTCGCCGATCAGCAGCCGTACGCCGTGCGGGGTCGTGACGACCTCGTACAGGTCGCCGCCGATCCGCGCCTCTGCCGCGGCGGAGGTGTAGGAGAGCGCCACCCGCAGATCGCCCGCCCGCCGGGGCACCGGCCGCAGCAGGACACGCTGGGCCGCCTCGGCGACCTGCCGGACGCTGGCCAGTTCGCGCTCGCGCTCCAGGCGCAGGCGGCTGGCCAGCATGCTCGCCCCCGTCACGCCGACGATGCCGATGACGGTGAGGTTGTTCTCCCAGGTGAACAGCAGGTCGTTGTAGATCGCCATGGGCACGCAGATGGCCAGCGCCACCGCCCCGACGGCCGCGGTCCTGCGCACGCCGCCCGACACCGACGCGAAGGCCGGGCCCAGCGTGAGCAGCGGCAGGAAGACCAGGGACTCGCCGGCGAGCAGATCGGTCAGGGCGACGCCCAGCATGACGATGAAGGGCAGCCAGCGCAGGACCTGCAACGACCTCATCCGACCCCCCGTATGATCAACAACGCGCTGACGTCCAGCATCGCGCAGGGCACGTGCCATTCTCAAGCGTGCCGCCGGACGTCAGTCGAAGCGTGTCCGAACTGGCACGCACCGTGAAATTCACAGGAGATTTTCAGGCCCGTGTATTTCGCCGAATCTGGATAGATTCGAGCTGAGCGAAAGGAGTCATGTGGTGGCATTGGCTAACGCCGGTATACGGCGATTACTGGCTGATTCGGGGGAGCCGCGCGGATGGGTGTCCCCCAGGACGGACCTGGTGACGGCGTTGCTGGGCGTCTGGTTCGGCGTCGGACTGATGATCGACGCGTGGGCGCACACCAATCTCGCGGAGCTGGAGACGTTCTTCACTCCCTGGCACGCGGTGTTCTACTCCGGGTTCGCCGTGGTGTCCTGCTGGATTCTCTGGCAGGTGTGGCGCAATGTGCGCACCGGGCGGCAGGGATTGGCCGCCGTTCCGACCGGATATCTGGCCGGGCTGGTGGCGATTCCCGCATTCGCCTTCTTCGGGTTCATCGACATGATGTGGCACACCCTGCTCGGCATCGAAACGACCATCGACATTCTCTTCAGCCCCTCGCATCTGGGGCTCATCGTGACGATGCTCCTCATCCTCACCACACCGCTCCGTTCCGCCTGGAACGCCCCCGACGTGGGCGCGCGGCCGACGCTGGGGCGCCTGCTCCCGGCGCTGATCGGGTTCGCGTTCGCGACCACGCTGGTGTCGTTGTTCCTCTCGTACGGCGACGCCCTGCAGTACCGCCAGACGCGCATCGTCGAGGCGTTCTCCAACCTGGAGGAGCCGGGGGCCGGTGGGCTCGCCACCGCCATGGTCCTCACCAACGTCATCCTGCTCGCCCCGGTGCTGCTGCTGGCCCGTCGCTGGCGGCTGCCGTTCGGCTCCGTGACCGTCATGTACACGCTGGCCGCGCTCATGCCGGGCGCGCAGACCGAGTTCACGAACGTGCCGGTCCTGCTGTCCATCGTGACCGGCGGGCTGGTGAGTGACCTGCTGATCCGGTGGTTGCGGCCGTCGGCGGCGCGGCGGACCGCCTACTGGGCCTTCGCCGGGCTGTCGGGCCTGGCCACGTGGTCGCTCTACATCGCCTTCGCCTCGGCGACGGGAGGCGGTCTGCCCGCCGTGCCCGAGTTGTGGACCGGTTCGCCGATCATCGCCGGGCTGATCGGGCTGGCGCTCGGGGCACTGTTCCTGCCCAACGCGATCGGCGTCGAGCCTGCGGTGACCGAACGTGACGCAGCTTCCCATGACGCGTCGGCTTCCCGTGACGCGGTCTCCCGTGACGTGGCTTCGCGTGACGCGGTCTCCGGTGACGTGACCTCGCGGGATGTGGCCTCGCGGGACGTGGCCGAGGCCGCCGTGGTCGGCGCGAAGTCTGATGCGGTCGAGACCGCCAAAGCCGGCGCGAAGCCTGATGCGGTCGACGTCGAGCGGGCATGATCCGAGTCCTGTGTCTCGTCGCCGCCCTGATCCTGGCGACCGCCACTCCCGCCGCGGCGCACAACGTCACGGCGGGAGCGGATCTGCGGATCGCCCAGACGATCGCCGGCGCCGAGATCACAGTGGTGATCAAAGGCACGTCCCGGGTGCCGGGGCCGCTGCGGATCGGCGTGATCGCCTACCAGCCGGTCACCCCGCTGCCCGTCCATCTTGAGGTCCGCTCGGTCGAGGACGGTCACACCGTGACAGGCACGGCCACGGCGGTGCCGCGCGCGGAGCAGTACGCGCAGCTCAGGGTGGAGCGGACCGGCCCGCACGAGCTGAAACTGAGCGCCGGGAACGAGGTCGCCGTGATCCCGTTCCGCGTCCTCGTCGACCGTGGGTCGGCGGGGGACTTCCTGATCTACGGCGGCCTGTTCGTGGCGGGGCTGCTGCTGGTGGGCGGCCTGCTCACCGGGGCCCTGGCGCGGCGCGGCGCGGCGATGCTGCTGGCCGCCGGCGCCGCGGCCGGGGTGACGGTCGCGGCCATGGTCGTCGTGTTCGAACCGCAGATGCCGCCCGCCGCGCCCTCCGGCGCCGCGCCTACGGCCGCTACACCGGCGGCAGGGCGTCCGTACGCGCAGGCGCGGATGGAGACGGTGCCGGCCCGCCCGGCCGCGGGGGAGGAGTTCACGTTGCGGATCGACCTCGTCGACGGCTCGACCGGGCGGCCCGTCGACGATCTCACCGCCCATCACGAGGCCCTCGCCCACCTGGTCGTCACCAGCGAGGACGGGCACTTCTTCCGCCACCTTCACCCTCTCCGCACGGCACCTGGCCGCCTGGAGGTCCGTCTCCGCACCGACTGCCCCGGACGATACCTGGCGCACACGGAGCTGGAACGCGAAGACTCAGGCGGCCAACTCACCGCCACACACTTCGACATCGGCGGCGACACAGCGACATCGGACACGGCAGCGTCAGACACAACAGCGCCAGACACGGCGACATCGGACACGGCAGCGTCAGACACAACAGCGCCAGACACAGCGACATCGGACACGGCAGCGCCGGACACAGCGACATCGGAGACGGCAGCGTCAGACACGGCGGCGCCGGACACGGCGACTGGCACGGCGACTGGCACGGCGGCGCCGGACACGGCGACATCGGACACGGCGACATCGGACACGGCGACATCGGACACAGCGACATCGGACACAGCGCCGGAGACGGGGGCTGGCGCGGTGGCGTCGAGTACGGCTGACCTTGGCGGTCAGGCTGTGGAGCCGCGGTTGCAGCCGGCCGTTCCGGTCGCGGGGCGCCCGGCGACGATCGAGCTGGCCACCCCGGAGGGCGTGCGGCCGTGGCTGGGCATGACCGGCCACCTGCTCGTACGCAGCCAGGACGGCACGTTCTTCGGCCACCTCCACGAGATGGGCACCCCGGGCCCCCGGCTGCGCTTCACCTTCAGCTTCCCCGAGCCCGGCCGCTACCTCGCCTGGGCCCAGTACGCCACCGGCGACCGCATCGTGACCGTGCCCTTCACCGTGAACGTGACGGCGCGGGAGGCCACACGATGACCAGGAAACGGGCACTGATCGCGATGGCGGCGCTCGTGGCCGCCGCCGTCGCGCTGTTCGTCGTGGGCAGGAGCGTGGTGGCCGAACCGCTCCGCCTGACCACCACGGGCACCCGCTACGCCGCCACCGTACTGATCGAGGACCCCGCCCCAGGACGCGTCACCGTGGAGGTAGTGATGAAGTCGGGCGACCCCGACACCGTCGCCCTGTCCTCGGTGATGGCCGACATGGGACACTCCACGGCCGAGTTCACTGCCACAGAACGGCAACCCGGCCACTTCCAGGCCGAGGCCGAACTCTTCCCGATGACCGGCGTCTGGGAACTGTCGATCCGCCTCGACGGACCTGCGGGCGAGGAGCAACTAGCCGTCAAGGCCCTCATCACCGACTAGCGAAGACGACCCCACCAGCAGGTGGTCGTGGGGCCCGCCAAGCGGCCCTCGCCAAGCGACCCCGCCGCGCGACCCCGCCGCGCGCCCTCGCCGGGCGGGCTGACCGGGCGGGCTGGCCGGGCGGCCCTTGCCGAGCGCCCTCGCCGAGCGGCTCCCGCCAAGCGACCTCGCCGGGCGGGCCGGCCGAATGGGCTGGCCGAGCGAGCAGAGCCGGTTGAGCCGGACGGGGCGGTCGGGCGGCGCGGTCGGGCGGCGCGGTCGGGATGGGCAGTCGAGATGGGCAGTCGAGATGGGCGGCGCAGCCGGGCAGGGCGGTCCGGCAGGGCGGTCCGGTCGGTCGTGCCGGTCGGTCGTGCCGGTCGGTCGTGCCGGTCGGGTGGGGTGACGTCATTCATCCGTGTCCATACCAGGGCTTGACAGAACCTCCCGCTCCCTAAAGTATTATTCCGACTTGTATAGTAGGAATGGTAGGAAAGGGGAGATCGTGCGGGCACTGATCCTGCTCGGGCTGGTCGGCCTCGCGGCCCAGCTCGTCGATGGCAGCCTGGGTATGGCGTACGGCGTCACGTCGACCACGCTGCTGCTGGCCATCGGCACCAACGCGGCGGCCGCCTCGGCCACCGTCCACCTCGCCGAGATCGGCACCACGCTCGCCTCGGGCATCTCCCACTGGCGCTTCGGGAACGTGGACTGGAAGGTCGTCGCCAAGATCGGCATCCCGGGAGCGGTCGGCGCCTTCGCCGGCGCGACGTTCCTGTCCAGCCTGTCCACCGAGATCGCGGCCCCCGTCATGTCGCTGATCCTGCTGGCCCTCGGCGTCTACATCCTCATCCGCTTCACCGCGTTCGGACTGCCCCGCGGCAACCTGGGCAAGCCGCTGCGCAGGCGTTTCCTGGCGCCGCTCGGCCTGGTGGCCGGCTTCGTGGACGCCACGGGTGGCGGCGGCTGGGGCCCGGTCGGCACGCCGGCCATCCTGGCCAGCGGGCGCATGGCTCCGCGCAAGGTGATCGGCTCCATCGACGCCAGTGAGTTCCTCGTCGCCATCGCCGCCAGCATCGGCTTCTTCTTCGGCATCGGCTCGGAGAACATCAACTTCTCCTGGGTCGCGGTGCTGCTGCTCGGTGGCGTCATCGCCGCGCCGATCGCCGCCTGGCTCGTACGGCACATCCCGCCCCGCATCCTGGGCTCGGCCGTGGGCGGCGTCATCGTCCTGACCAACGTACGCACGCTGCTCCGCAGCGACTGGATCGACGCCTCCGGCGGCGTCCAGACCATCGCCTACATCGTCATCGCCGCCATCTGGGCCGCCGCCATCGCCTACTCCGTACGCGAATACCGGCGCGACAAGGCCAATGAGTCCGTCGAGGCGGTGGACAGCCAACTACGCCCGTCGTCGAGCACGGAGGAGGAGACGGCCTCCGCCTGAGCCGGCCCATGAGAATCTCTGCCCGCACCCAGTACGCACTCGGCGCCATGCTCGCCCTGGCCGTGGCCGACGCCCCGGTGCACGCCGAGCGGATCGCCGTCACCCAGGAGATCCCGCGCCGCTTCTGTGACAACATCCTGCTTCAACTTCGCCGGGCGGGCCTCGTACGGAGCCGGCGCGGCCCCGACGGGGGCTACTGGCTCGCCCGCCCGGCAGGGGAGATCGCCCTCGCTGACGTCATCCGCGTCACCGAGGGCGTCGAGCCGGCGGCCCGCCCCTTCTCCGCGGCCGCCGCACCCCTGACCGCGATCTGGGACAGGCTGCGCAACCATGAGACCACGCTGCTGAGCGAGATCACCCTCGCCGACGTCGTGGCCAACGGCCGGACCGAGCAGGAGGTTCGGTAGGGCAAGCTGGTGGACGTGGCTTTCGGAGTACGCGAGTTCGAGCTGGCGTTGATGCACCGCATGCGTGATCTCAACGCCGGGAAGGTGGAGGAGGCGCTGCACGGCATGGGCGCCTCCCGCGCCGAACTACGCGAGGCCCACACCCACTGGACGAGACTGGCCCACGCCCCGAGAGGGCCCAAGGGCGCCGCCGCGGTGCGGATGGCCCTGGGGCCGGCC
Organism: Nonomuraea insulae; assembly: GCF_042656245.1. Taxonomy (NCBI): domain Bacteria; kingdom Bacillati; phylum Actinomycetota; class Actinomycetes; order Streptosporangiales; family Streptosporangiaceae; genus Nonomuraea; species Nonomuraea insulae. The sequence continues at coordinate 81,529 of NZ_JBHSPA010000025.1, read as the reverse complement.
CCCTACCGTGGCAAGAGGCCCGCAGGCAGCCTGACCTGCGATGTTCTACGCTGGCCGCTGCCCTCATGGCCGGGCCTGGAGTTCGAGTTGCTGGTCGGCCCCGGCGGTGAGGCGTGGAACCAGTGGTTCGTCCGCCCCTCCGGCGGGGCCGCGCTCGCCTTCACGGATCTGCTCCCGTGGACGTGCGTGGTGGCCGACCTCGGCGCGAGCTTTCCCAGGGCGGCGCAGCTCGAGGGCGGCGCGCCGCACCACTGGACGGTCGACTTCCCCCACGGCGGCGCGACCTACCGGGCGCGTTTCGTGTACGGCCTCCTTCAGTGCCTCAACGACGCGCCTCAGGGCGCAGCGCTGACCTGATGACCCCCGCGACCCCGTCCAGGTGGTCGTTGAGGTAGAAGTGGCCACCGGAGAACACGCGCAGCTCGAACGGCCCCCGCGTGTGCTCCTCCCACGAGCGGGCCGCGTCCAGGGTGGTGCTCTGGTCGCCGTCGCCCACCATGGCCGTCACCGGGCACTCGACCGGTCCTCCGGTGTGCCGGTAGGTCTCGATCGCCCGGTAGTCGCCGCGGATCGTGCCCAGGACGAGACGCATCAGGTCCTTGTCCCGCAGCAGCGCGGCGTCGGTGCCGCCCTGCCGGCGCACCTCGGCGAGGATCCCGTCGTCGTCCATGAGGTGCACCCGCTCGGTCCGCTCGCGGGCGGGCCCGCGCGCGGCCGAGACGAACAGGTGCGCGACCGCCATCCCGTCGTTCTCCAGTCGCCGCGCCACCTCGTACGCGACCGTGGCCCCCATGCTGTGCCCGAACAGCGCCGGCGGCCGGTCGGTCCACTTCCGCAGCCGCTGGAAGATCTCCTCGGCCAGCGTCAGCACGTTATCCACGCACGGCTCGCCGAAGCGGTCCTGCCGTCCCGGATACTGGATCCCCGACACCTCCAGCCCCGGCGACAGGGCCTGGGACAGAGGGAGGTAGTAACTGGCCGCGCCGCCGGCGTGCGGCAGGCACACCAGCCGTGGCACGCTCGCTTCCGCCTGGTGAAAACGGCGGATCCACGGGTCGGAGATCATCGGGGCTCCAGGACCCGGGTGGCGCCCTCCCGTACCAGCACGGACTTCTCGGCGATCACCACGCGCACGTTTTCTCCCCAAATGTCAGCACCACCCGCGACTCTATCCCGATCTGTCTTTACTCGGCGCCGCGCGCTGGGACGCCCGGGTCCGCACGAAGGTGTGAGAACCCGGGCGTTGCCGGGTGCTGTCAGCGAGGACTCTTGACCGCCAGCAGCGACTGGTACGCGGGCTTCGGCGCCAGGCTCTCATCGAGCAGGCACGCCGAGCCCTGCCCCTCGAACCACCCCGGCACCCACGAGTGCCGATCGGTGTAGCCCCAGACGGTCAGCTCGTGGCAGGCCTTGACGCTGAGGCAGTCGGTGAGCGCCCGGCTGTAGTACTGGGCCTGGGTGGCCAGCTTCTCCGGCGTCACGGGCAGCTCCATGCGCACGTCGAGTTCGGTGACCGCGACCTCCAGGCCCAGGCCGGCGAAGCGGCGCATGACGTTCGCCCAGTCGCCCGGGTAGTCGTACTGGATCCCGAGGTGGCCCTGGAACCCGGCCCCGTCGATCGGCACGCCCTGCGCCTGGAGGTCCTTGATCAGGGCCAGCGTGGTCTCGATCTTGGGCGCGTTCCATTCCAGGTTGTAGTCGTTGATGAAGAGCTTGGCGTGCGGGTCCGCGCGGCGCGCCCAGCGGAAGGCGTCGGCGATGTAACCGGGGCCGAGGTGGGTGAGCCAGATGCTCTGCCGCATCGTGCCGTCCTCCTCCACGACCTCGTTGACCACGTCCCAGGCCCTGATCTTGCCCTTGTAGCGGCGTACCTGGGTGGTGATGTGGTCGCGCAGGATGCTCCTCAGCTCGGCGTTGCCGATCGTGCCGTCCGCGACGCCAGTGGTCAGCCAGGCGGGGAGCTGGTTGTGCCAGACGAGGGTGTGGCCGCGTACCTGCTGGTGGTTGCGGCGGGCGTTGTCCACGAGCGTGTCGGCGTCGGCCCAGGTGAACGTGCCCCGCTGCGGCTCCACGGACTCCCACTTCATCGCGTTCTCCGCGGTGACGTGGCTGAACTCGCGGTTGAGCACCTTGCGGTAGTCGGACTCGGCGCGCAGGGCGGCGATGTCCACGGCCGAGCCGATCTTGATCCCGGTCTGCTGCGCCAGTTGCCGCAGGTCCCGCGGGGGGCGCGGGTGGGCGTACGCGGGCAGGGGGGTGGCGAGGATGAGCGCGAGGGCGATGATCAGTGGCTTCACCGAATGACCTCCGAAAGCCGTGGGGGGCGACGCTTCCGAAAATTTCGGAAATGTGTCGATAATTTCACCGGCTCCGGAACCGTAAGCGCTGGGCGTCCCTTCGTCAACCTTCCGGAGAGCGGTCTCCGGAGGCCCGCCCCTGGGTCAGATGAGCACCAGGATCGCCACGCCGAGCGTGAGGTCGAGCACCGCGCAGAACTCGGCCATCGACCGCGTCACCACCTTGTCCGCCCGCCACACGATGACGTCCAGCGTGGCGTGCCCGATCAGGGCGGCGGCGACGAGATAGCCGCCGACGGCGGGGGAGAGGGACACCGCGAGCAGCGCCGCGCCGCCGAACAGCACCATGGCGGGCAACTGCGCGGCGGTCAGCCGGGAGCGCTTCATCACCCCGTCGACCAGGGCGACGAGGGCAACTGAGACCGCGCCGCCCACCAGCCCAGGCCACGGATCCAGGTCGAACAACCGCAGCAGCGTCACCGCCACCACCGACGCGCCGAACAGCAGCCACACCACCCCCGGCCTGCCGACCACCGCCGTGGCGAGGTAGATGAGCGCCGCCAGGAACACGATGACCGCCTGCCCGCGGCCGTCCCCCAGGTCCAGGGCGCTCTGGGCGGCGACGGCCAGCCCGCACCAGGTGGGCCAGCGGTGGGCGACGGTGATCGGGAGGCGCCGTGCCAGGGACCGCGGGGCGGAAGAAATGTCAGCCATGACCCTGACTCTGGCCCGCCGCCCCGCCCGGCCCGAGGCCCTGCGCCCGGGAGGTCCAGAATCCTGGGCGCCCTGTCCGATCACACCGGATCGAGCGCCCGGCAGCGGGCCGCAAACCCTTCAGGCCGCGTGCGTCCGGACGGCGGACTTGCGCCAGACCTTGAACAGGCGTCTGGCGGAGCCGCCTACCGGGCCGACCGCCTCGTACAGGACCTTGCGTGAGACGGGCTCGGCCGTGTCCACGGCGGTGACGGCGTCGTCGGCGGAGGTGATCGTGTGCGTGCAGACGCTCAGCAGGTAGCCGGGGATCTGCAGGGCCGGGTCCGTGCAGCCCACCAGGGGGACGCCCACCGCGGCGACGACGGGGAAGACGGTCCCGGGGATGCCGATCGCGGCCTGCGCCCGAGCCGACGCCTGGACCGAGGCGACGGAGCTGATCTCGTACTGTTCCCAGAGGGCGCGGTTCTCGCGCGGGTGCAGCCCGACCAGGATGTGCTTGCCGGCCGCCGCGAGCCGTTCCGCCGCGGCGAGCAGCAGTTCGGTGCCGGGCGCCGACCCGCCGCTCTCGTCGGACTTGGTCACGCTGGTCAGCACCAGTACGGTGTCCGCCTCGGGAGCGCGCCTGGGCAGGTCGTCGGTCTGCGGCGTGCCCACGACCTCGATCCGCCGCCGGCCCGTGCCCAGGTAGTCGTCGAACACCGCGGCCTCGGCCGGCGACGACGCGGTGATCGCCCGCAACCTCCCCCTGAACTCCTTCGCCCGCGGCGCCTCGGAAGGCAACTGGTAGGCCAGCGAACTCGCCACCAGAGGCAGGCGGCGCAACCGCGCGGCGCACTCGGCTGGCCAGTCCCCGGCGCCCGTCACCACGAGCAGGTCGGCCTCCTTGATCTCGTCAAGGAGCGCGACCGGCACCGGATCGCCCGGCTTGATCCCCGACCGGTCGGGCACGAGCTGCACGACCTCCCAGCCCAGACGGCGCGCCTCGGGCAACAGCGGCGCGGCGTGGTAGGTGCCCCAAGGCTCGTTCGTGGCGATCAGCACGCGAGGCGTCCGCCTGCCCGCCCGCCTGCCCGTCTGTACGCCGGCCTGGGCAGGGGCGCCGCCGAGCACGGTGAGCCCGGCCCCGGCCAGCGCGCCGGTGAGCAGGGATCGCCGCGAAAAACCCTCAGTCCTCACAAGGGACCTGTCATTGAATGCCATGAGGTAGCAACCTATGGGGTCGTTTGGGCTTGATTGTGAACGTAGCCCGGCCTTCAGACGAACGAGCCCGCCTCAGGTGAAGTCCGGCGCATGATCGCGAGCCCACTGCCCGAAGGTGCGGGCGGGCTCGCCGGTGACCTTCTCGACGGTGTCCGTGAGCAGCGCGGGCCGGTCGGCGGAGGCGGCGGACTCGCGGATCACGGCCTCGGCGACCTCCGGCGAGGTCCAGGCGATGAGCTCCGCGCGATACTCCTCCAGGTCCTGCACAGCGACCCGCACCGGCCGGCGGACGGCCTGCCCGATCAGCTCGGCCTGCCGCCGACGGCTGATCGCCTCCGGCCCGGTCAGTACGTATCGCGCGCCCTCGTGCCCAGGCTCCGTCAGGGCGCGCAGGGCGACCGAAGCGATGTCGGCCTCGTGGACGGGCGCCGATCGCAGGTCGGGGAACGGATCCAGGACCACCCCCTCGGCCCGTACCGACGGCGCCCACTGCAGGCAGTTGGTGGCGAATCCGCCGGGCCGCAGGAACGTCCAGGCCAGGCCGGAACCCGCCACCGCCCGTTCGGCGGCGCCGTGCATGCGGGAGATCTCGTCGGCCGAGCCGGGATCGGCCGACAGGGCGGACAGCAGGACGACGTGCTCGACCCCGGCCGCCGCGGCGCTGGTGGCGAAGGCGTCGAGGCCGCGTGGTTCGGCGTACAGGAAGATCTTGGTGATGCCTTCGAGGGCCGCGCGGAACGTGGCGGGGTCGGCGAGGTCGCAGCGCACCGCCCGGACCCCGGCGGGCAGGCGGGCCGCGTCCGGGTTCCGGCCGGCGGCGCGTACGGGCGTGCCCGCGGCGAGGCACTGCTGGATGAGGCTGCGCGCGATGTGCCCCCGCGCGCCGGTGATCAGGATGGACATGTGACCAGGCTGGCCGTGCGCCGGGTGCGCCGGGTAGGCACCGCCCGGCCTGGGACTCGCAGTACCAGTCCCGGGAGCGGCCGTCCTGGAGGTGTCGAAGCGATACCCGGCGGTCCTGGAAGTGATGAAGCGGTACCAGTCCCGGGCGTCGGTCATCATGGAGGTGATGAACAGGCGGGAATTGGGCGGTTTTCTGCGGAGCAGGCGCGAGCGGGTGACGCCGGAGGAGGCGGGGCTGGCCCGGGGCGTGCGCCGCCAGACGCCGGGGTTGCGCCGCGAGGAGGTCGCGCTGCTGGCGGGGATCTCGGTCGACTACTACGTACGGCTGGAGCAGGGGCGCGGGCCGCAGCCGTCGCGGCAGGTGCTCGCGGCGCTGGCCCGTACGCTGCGGCTGACCGGCGACGAGCAGGACTACCTGCTGCGGGTCGGCGGCCAGCTCCCGGTGCGCACCGACCAATCACCCGAGGTGCCCGCGAACGCGCTGCGCCTCCTCGACCGCCTCGACGAGGCCCCGGCCATGGTCGTCAACGCCTGCTGGGACCTCCTGGCCTGGAACCGGATGCTGGTCGCCCTCATCGGCGACCCGGCGGCCAGGCCGGGCAAGGAGCGCAACACGTTGCGCTGGCTCTTCGGCGGCTCGCGCGGCCACCTGCCCGACAACCACGCCGAACTGGGCCGCCAGGCCGTCGCCGACCTCCGGGCCGCCGGCCGCTATCCGGACGACCCGCAGGTGCGCCGGATCGTGGAGGAGCTGACGGCGTCCAGCCCGCGCTTCGCCGAGCTGTGGGCGGCACGCGAGATCGAGGTCCAGCGGACGGTGACCAAGCGCATGGTGCACCCTGAGGTGGGCGAGATCGACCTCGACTGCGAGATCCTCTCCCTGCCCGGCGGCGGCCACCGTCTCATCCTCTACACCGCCGCCCCGGGAACCACCTCCCGCCACGCCCTCGACCGGCTGCGCGCCTTCGCCTGAACGCGCCCCGAGCCCGGTTGTGGCTGGTGTGCGGGCGGGTGCCCCCAGTTCCCGCCCGCACGATCGTGGGTCGTCAGGCGACGACGAGGGATTCGGCCCTGAACTCGCGACCGGCCACGATCTCGGAGACGAAACCGTCGGGGCCGACGGGGCGGTCGCCGATCAGGGTGACGCGGTGCAGGGTGCGCTGGACGTCGAGGTGGTCGAGGTCCAGCGGGGCCAGGTGGGCGGTGGCCCGGTTGTCCCAGAAGGCGATGCTGCCGGGCTGCCAGCGGAAGCGGACGGTGTACTCGGGGCGGGTGATCTGCTCGTACAGCAGGTCCAGGACGCGGCGGCTCTCGGGGGCGGAGAGCCCGACGATGTGGTCGGTGAAGCCGGGGTTGACGAACAGGGCGCGCTCGCCGGTCTCCGGGTGCACGCGCACCACCGGATGGACGGAGACCAGCAGGTTGTCGTTGATCCGCTTGACGAGCTTGCCGTCCTCCTCCTCGCCCGCGGCCTGGTAGCCGGCGAGGAAGCGGTGCTCGGCGCGCAGGCCGTCCACGAAGGCCCGCAGCGGCGCGGACAGGCCCTCGTACGCGGCGACGAGGTTGGTCCACTGGGTGTCGCCGCCGAACTCCGGCACGGTCTCGGCCCGCAGGATCGAGGCGGCCGGCGGGTTGACGGCGGCGGTGACGTCGGTGTGCCAGCCGGAGTTGTAGGAGTAGCGCCGCTTGCGCTGCCTGTCGCGGTAGCCGGAGCCGTAGCGCGCCTCGTATTTGCGCGGGTCGATGGTGAGGATCTGCGGGTGCTCCTCCGGCGGGGCGTCCTCGTGCGGGTGGGCGTGGGTGAGGTCGCCGAACTGGCGGGCGAAGGCGATCTGCCCGCCGTGGTCGAGGAGCTGGCCACGGAAGAAGACGACCTTGTGGGTGAGCAGGGCCTGGCGGATCTCGGCGACGGTGGAGGGGTCGAGGGGGTGGGCGAGGTCGATGCCGACGATCTCGGCGCCGATGTGCCCGGCGACGCGCTTGACGGTCAGAACGTTGTTCGTGGGCATGCTGAAGCGCTCCTGAGAAAGGTGGAGTGTGAGAAGGGGAGACGGGGAGCGGGACCCGGAGGTCACCGCTTGGCACAGAGCGCGCTCGCCTGCCGTCTGAGGTCGACGTGGAGGCGGGCCACCAGAAGCTCGCAGCTCTTCACAGCCCTGATCCTCCGCGAGATTCCCGACACATGCAATAGGGAATCGAGAAATACATGTATATCCAGTAGGAAATGTTGACTTTAGGGAGGGGCGCTCGTAGGTTCATGGTCATGGGCCACTATCTGACCCGCCGCCCGCACGTGGACCACGGTCACGTCGCCAGCGCGCAATGTCGCTGATCACGAAATCTCGCCGCCATCCGCTGCGGTGGCCGGCCGCGGTGGCGCGCCTCCAGCCCCACCGTCCCGGGATCGACGACGGCGCGGGCGCTCATCGAGGCGTCCCACCCCGGGCCGAGTGTCCGGGAGAGCGCCGACCCGCTGATCGCCGGGCTGTTCGCCAGGGGCGAGTGCCGGGAGGCGTACGGGCTGCTCGATGTCCACCTCCCTGACCGCCGGCTGGTCACCAGGACCGGCGCCGTGCACGCCCGCCGGTTCGCCCTGGGCCCCTGGACCACGGGGGGCGCGGCCGAGTTCGACGGTCCCGGCAGCACCGCGCCGCTGCTGCGGGAGGCCGACGCGCTGGCCCCGCATCGTGCTGCTCCAGGCCGCCGGCGCCCGGCTGCACGCCGCGGCGTGAACAGAACGCTGACGCCGATGGCCTGGCGGTCTCCCCGAGCGCGACCGCCAGGCCCGAGCCGTGCCTGCGAGCAGGTCAGGCGACCGCCCGCAGCGGAAAAGGGAGATCCCTTCAGAAGAGGCCGTTCAGCGGAGGTTGCGCGCCGGTGAGGTGGTAGGCGCCGACGACGGCGGCCTTCCAGGCGCGCGGGTTGTGGTTGGCGACGGTCCTGGCGTTGCGCCAGTGCCGGTCGAGGTTGTGCCGGCGGGCCACCGCGGAGCCGCCGCCCACGTCGAACAGCAGCTCGGCGGCCTTCAACGCCGCCTCGACGGCGACGAACTGCGCCTGGGCCGCCTCGACGGCCGCCTCGGTGAGCAGGCCGGGTGACAACTCCCCGGCCCAGGCCCGGTCGATGGCGGCGGCGGCGCGCAGCACGGCTGCCTCGGCCGCGTAGGCGCGGCTGGAGATCTCGCCGACCGCGTGCCGCACGTACGGATCGTCCACGGAGCGCTCGGCGCCGCTGTGCTCGATCGGGCGGGCCCGCTCACGGGTGAAGGCCACCGCGTCCGCGAGCGCCGCCCGGGCGATCCCGGCCTCGACGGCGCCCAGGTAGAGCTGCATGTACGCGCTGACAGGCGACCGTCCGGCAGCCGCCGGCCGCTTGACGTACTCCTCGGGCAGCACCTTGACACCGCTCAGCCGGGTCGTGCCGCTCGCGGTGAGCCGCTGCCCGATGCCGTCGAAGTCGTCGAGCAGCTCCAGCCCCTCGCGATCGCGTGGCAGGGTGAAGAACACCCGCTCGCCGTCGTCGTCCACGGCGACCGCGCTGACCCAGTCGGCGTAGAGGGCGCCGGTGCTGTAGTACTTGGTGCCGTTCACCGTGCCGTCCCGCCCGATGCGGGTGCGCACGGCGCCGCTCGGGCCGCCTCGCTCCCAGCCCGCGTTGCCGAAGACGTCCCCGGCCAGGTAGCGGGGGAACCAGCGTTCCCGCTCCGCCTCGGAGGCGTTGAGCAGGTGCTCGACCCTGCCGAAGCTGGGGCGTACCGCCTGGGCGATGTTGGAGTCGGCGGCGGCCAGGTCGATGAGGAAGGCGAAGACGTCCGCCACGCTGGAGCCCGCGCCGCCGTGCGCGGCGGGAATCCTGAAGGTGAACAGCCCCGCGGCGGCCAGGGCGCGGATCTGCGCCCGCGGGAGCTCGCGGACGAGCTCCCGCTCCGCAGCCCCGGCCGCCAGTTCTGGGAGGAGCTCGGCGGCACGCCGCCGCAGCTCCGTGAGGGTGGTCACTGGGCGCCCGCCGACGCGAACGGGATCGAGGCGGGCCCGGCCGCCGCGGGCTCGGCGGGGTGCTGCCACAGGCCCCGCTCCCGCAGGATGGGCAGGACGCCCTCGCCGAACCAGTACGCCTCCTCCAGGTGCGGATATCCGGACAGGACGAACTCGCTGAGCCCGAGCCGGTGGTACTCCTCGATGCGGTCGGCCACCTCGGCATGGCTGCCGACCAGCGCCGTGCCCGCCCCGCCGCGCACCAGCCCGACACCGGCCCACAGGTTGGGGTAGATCTCCAGGTCGTCGCTCTTGCCGCCGTGCAGGGCGAGCATGCGCTTCTGCCCCTCGGACTCGCTGCGCCCCAGCCCGGCCTGCACCTTCGAGACGGTGACCGGGTCGATGCCGTCGAGCAGCCTGCGCGCCTGGGCCCACGCCTGCTCGCTGGTGTCGCGGGAGATGACGTGCAGCCTGATGCCGTGCCTGAGCGTACGGCCCTCGGCGGCGGCCAGCCCGTTCACCCACGCGAGCTTCTCGGCCACCGCGTCCGGCGGCTCGCCCCACGTGAGGTAGGCGTCCACGTGCTTGGCCGCCACCCGTCCGGCGGCGGGGGAGGAGCCGCCGAAGTAGATGTCGGGCACCGGGTCCGGCAGCCGGTTGAGCCGGGCCTCCTCGACCTGGAGGTGCTCGCCGGTGAAGCTCACCGTCTTGCCCTCCCACAACGAGCGCACCACGTGCAGGAACTCGTCGGCACGCGCGTAACGGGCGTCCTTGTCCAGGAAGTCCCCGTACGCGCGCTGCTCGTGACTCTCACCCCCGGTCACCACGTTCAGCAGCAGCCGCTTGCGCGAGTGCCACTGGAACGTGGCCGCCATCTGCGCGGCCAGCATGGGGGAGAGCAGCCCGGGACGGAAGGCCACCAGGAACTTCAGCCGCTCGGTGGTGTCGGCCAGCATGGCGGTGGTCAGCCAGGCGTCCTCGCACCACGCGCCGGTGGGCGTCAGCGCGCCCTCGAAGCCGACCTGCTCGGCCGCCTGCACGATCTGCCGCAGGTAGGGCAGGGTGGCCGGGCGGGCCCCGCCGGCCGCGCCCGCGGGCAGCCCGTGCCCGCCGCCCACCACGTCACGGCTGTCGCCGTAGGTGGGCAGGAACCAGTGGAACGTCAGGGTCATCGTCGTCTCTCCTAGAGCAGGCCGTGCCGCGGCGGGAACTGGCCGTTGAGCACGTAGCGGCCGATGTGCTGGATCTTCCAGCGGGCCGGGTCGTGCAGGGTGTGGGTACGCGCGTTGCGCCAGTGGCGGTGCAGGTTGAGCCCGTGCAGGCTGGACCGGGTGCCGCCCAGCTCGAAGATCGCGTTGCCCAGCTCGACCGCCACGGGGTCGGCGAAGGCCTTGGCGGTGGCCACGGCGATCGAGGCGGCGGCGGCCGATTCGTCGGTCAGGTCGTCTCCAGTGGTGTGCAGGGCGGCGTCCACGGCGGTCGCCGCCGCGACGAGCAGCGCCTCGGCGGCCCGTACCTTGACGGCCAGCTCGCCGGCCCGCTGGATGACGAGCGGGTCGTCGCTCGCGCGCTCCTGACCGCTCTCGAACCAGGGCCTGGCCTTGGTCCGTACGAACGTGACGGCCTCCTCCAGGGCGCCCCCGGCGATGCCGACGTCGATGGCGGCGTGCAGGAGCTGCGCGAACGCGCCGTGGAGCTGCGGCCCGGTGAAGGTCAGGTGGTGCGGGACCACCCGGTCATCGGGCACGGCCACGTCCTCAAGCCGCACGGTGCCGCTGGCGGTGGTGCGCTGGCCCATGCCGTCCCAGTCGTCCTCGACGGTCACGCCGGGGGCGTCGCGCGGCACGTACGCCACGTGCAGCGTCTGGTCCTCCCGCCGCGCCAGGACGGGGATCCAGTGCGCGAACAGGGCGCCGGTGCTGTAGTGCTTGGTGCCGTTCAGCAGGAAGCCGCCTCCGGGGGCCGGGACCAGCGCGGTCCGGTAGTCCTGGACGTGCTTGGTGCCCGCCTCCGACTGCGCGTTGCCGAACCGCCTGCCGTTCAGGACCTCGCCGAAGAAGAACTTGTGCTGCTCGGGCGTGCCCTGCTGCTTGAGCACGTTGACGTAGACGAAGTGGCTCTGCGGGATCTGCGCGATGTTGGGGTCGGCGGCGGCCAGCAGCCTGAACACCTCGGCGACCGTGCGCGCGCTCACGTCCGCGCCTCCGTGCGCGCGTGGCACGGTGATCGCGAGCAGGCCGCGGGCGGAGAGCCGGTCCAGCTCCGGTTCCGGCAGGCGGCGCTCCGCGTCGCGGGCCGCCGCCTCCGCCGCGAATTCGCCGGCCAGCTCGCGGGCCGTCGCGAGCGCTTCGGCGTCGTCGGCGATCACGTGGGTCATGTTGTTTCGTCCGTTCTGCGTGTTACGTTATGGTTCACCGTAATCCCTGCAATGCAGGTAGGCAATACCTGTTAAGGACCCCCATGCTCACCCGCTCGAAACTGCTGCTGGTCACCGCCCTGATCGCGGCGACGCTGACCGCCTGCGGCTCGGACACCGCCGCCGCCCCCGCCGCCGGCAGTGGCACGCCCACGTCCGGAGGCACGCTCGTGCTCGGCGAGAACGGCGACGAGCCCACGTGCCTCGACCCTCACCAGCTGTCCACCACCAACACCACGGTCGTCGACCGGCCGATCTTCGACTCGCTGCTGTGGCAGGACGCCGAGGGCACGCTGAAGCCCTGGCTGGCCTCGGCCTGGAAGGTCTCGGACGACGGCCTGACCTACACCTTCACCCTGCGGGAGGGCGTGCGGTTCCACGACGGATCGGCCTGGAACGCCGAGGCGCTGAAGCTCAACCTCGAGCACATGCGCGACCCGGCCACCAAGTCGCCGCTGGCCGCCGCCTACATCGCCCCGTACAAGGACAGCGAGGTCGTGGACGAGCACACCCTTGAGGTGCGCCTGAGCTCGCCCTACTCGGCCTTCCTCAACGTGCTCGCGCAGTCGTACCTGGCCATGATCTCGCCCAAGCAGCTCGAGGAGGACCCCAAGAGCGTCTGCGAGCACCCGGTCGGCTCGGGGCCGTTCGTGTTCGGCACGTGGACCAAGGGCCAGAGCATCACCTACCGCAAGAACCCCGGCTACGCCTGGGGCCCGTCAGGGCGCGACGGGCCCGCGTACCTGGACGGCCTGGAGATCCGGTTCCTGCCCGAGGACGCGACCCGCTACAACGCGCTGCTCGCCGAGGAGGTGGACGTGATCGACAACACCCCGCCGGCCAGCGTCGAGGACGTCAAGGCCAACCCCGACCTCGCCTTCACCAGCGTCGACCGGCCGGGACACCCGTTCTCGGTGTGGCTCAACACCGGCCGCGCCCCCTTCGGCGACCAGAAGGTGCGCCAGGCGATCACGCTCGCCGTGGACCGCCAGGCGATCATCGACAGCGTCTCCTTCGGCCAGTGGAAGGTCGCCACCGGCTTCCTCACCCCCTCCACCCCCGACCACGCCCAGGGCGGCGGCATCGCCCACGACCCGGCCAAGGCGGCCACGCTGCTGGACGAGGCCGGCTGGACGGCCAAGGACAAGGACGGCATCCGCGTCAAGGACGGCAAGCGCCTGACCGCCGTCGCCCTGGACACGGGCGTGAACCCGCAGAACACGCAGATCCTGGTCCAGGCCCAGGCCGCCGCCGCCAAGGCCGGCATCGAGATCAAGATCGAGAACGTCACCGCGACGGTCTCCGCCGACCGCACGGCCAAGGGCGACTTCGACCTCTCCGTCGGCATCTGGACCACGAACACGGCGGACGTGCTCTGGATCCAGTACTCCTCCAAGAACATCACCACCGACGAACGGCGCGGCCAGAACTCCACCAGGCTCTCCGACGACCGGCTCGACAAGCTCTTCGAGCAGGCCAGGGCGACCACGGACGCCGCGGAACGCGCCGCGATCTACGGCAGGGCGCAGGCGCGGCTGATCGACCTCGCGCCCGCCATCCCGCTCTACGACCGGCCCAGCCTCGTCTCCGCCAAGACGAGCGTGCACGGGCTGACCTGGGACCACGCCTACGGCGCGGTCACCTTCCACGACACCTGGGTGAGCTGACATGACCAAGACACTCGCCATCCTCCCTGTCATCCTCACCGGCCTCCTCCTGCTCGCCGGCTGCGGTGGCACCGCCGCGGGCTCCGGCGGCGCCACCGGAGCCCCCAAGCGGGGCGGCACGCTGGTGCTGGGGGAGAACGGGCAGGAGCCGACCTGCCTCGACCCGCACGGCAACTCCAGCTCCGACGGCCCGGTGACGACGGTCCCGGTGTCCGACTCGCTGGTGTGGTTCGACGCGGACGGCACGATCAAGCCGTGGCTGGCCGACAGCTGGCAGGTCTCCGACGACGGGCTGACCTACACCTTCAAGCTCCGCCAGGGCGTGAAATTTCATGACGGGGCGGCCTGGAACGCCGAGGCGCTGAAGGTCAACTTCGAGCACATGAAGGACCCGGCGACCAAGTCGCCGCTGGCGGCGGCCTACATCGCGCCGTACAAGGACGCCAAGGTCATCGACGAGCACACGCTGGAAGTGCGCCTGTCGTCGCCGTACTCGCCCTTCCTCGACATCCTCGCCCAGGGCTACCTCGGCATGATCTCCCCCAAGCAGATCAAGGAGTCCCCGCAGAGCATCTGCGAGCACCCGATCGGCTCGGGCCCGTTCGTCCTGGACAAGTGGACCAAGGGACAGAGCGTCACCTACCACCGCAACCCCGACTACAACTGGGGCCCGGCGAGCGCCAAGCACACCGGCCCCGCCTACCTGGAGCGGCTGGAGATCCGCTTCCTCACCGAGGACGCCACCCGCTACAACGCCCTCGCCGCCGGCGAGGCAGACGCCATCGACTTCACCCCGCCGCAGAACGTCTCCGACGTCAAGGCCAACCCCGACCTCGGCTTCCTCACCGCGATCAGGCCGGGGCACCCGATGGCGTTCTGGCTGAACACCTCGCGGGCGCCCTTCGACGACGTCAAGGTACGCCGGGCGCTGCTGGCCGCCGTGGACCGCGACTCGATCATCAAGGGCATCTCCTTCGGCGAGTACCAGGTCGCCCAGGGCTTCGTCACCTCCTCCACCCCCGGCTACGCCAAGGGCCTGGCGGGCACCATCGCCCACGACCCGGCGGCGGCGGACAAGCTGCTGGACGAGGCCGGGTGGACGGCCAGGGACAAGGACGGCATCCGGCTCAAGGACGGCAGGCGGCTCACCGCGTACTTCCCGATCGCCGCGAACTTCCCCGCCCAGCGCATGCAGATCGCCGTGCAGACCCAGGCCGCCGCCAGGAAGATCGGCCTCGACATCCAGCTCCAGACCCCGCCCGAGCAGGAGCTCAGCGACCGCTCGATCAAGGGCGACTACGACCTGACCTCCGGCCTGTGGGCCACCAACACGGCCGACGTGTTGTGGATCCAGTACTCCTCCAAGAACATCACCACCGACGAACGACGCGGCCAGAACGTCGCCCGCCTGTCCGACGGCAAGCTCGACGACCTGCTGGAGAAGGCCAGGCGCTCCACCGGCCAGGCCGAGCGGACCGAGCTGTACAACCAGGCGCAGGCCAGGCTGCTGGAGCTGGTCCCCGCGATCCCCTTCTACGACGACCCGCGCCCGGTCGCCTACCAGAAGAAGGTCCGCGACCTGTCCTTCACCCCCGCCTACCCCTCGCCGTACTTCTACGACACCTGGCTGGACGAATGACGACGCTCAAGTTCATCGGATGGCGCCTGCTGGCCGGGGTCGGCGTGTTGTGGGGTGCGGCGACCCTGACCTTCCTGGTGGTGCACTTCACCCCCGGCGACCCGGCCGAGGCCGTCGTCGGGGGTGAGGGCGCCGCCCCAACCCCGGAGGTGCTCGCCCAGGTCAGAGCCGAGTACGGCCTCGACCAGCCCTGGTACGAGCAGTACGCCACCCACCTGTGGCGCATCGCCCACGGCGACTTCGGCACCTCCTACCGGCTGCACACCCCGGTCACCCAGGCCATCGGGGAGCAGGCCGCCGCCACGATCGAGCTGGCGCTGGCCGCCGCCGTCACGGGCCTGGCCCTGGCGATCGCCGTCGCGCTGGCCACCGCCAAACGCCGCCGCTGGCTGCGCGGCCTGGCCTCGGCGGCGGAGCTGGTGGCGGCCTCGACGCCGACGTTCTGGCTGGGCATCGTGCTGCTGACCGTCTTCTCCTTCGGGCTGCGGCTGTTCCCCGCGACCGGCAGCCACGGGCCCGCCTCGCTGGTGCTGCCCGCCCTCTGCCTGGCGCTGCCGATCGCGGGCGTGCTCGGCCACGTGCTGCGGGAGGCGCTGGAGGAGGTGCTGGACGAGCCGTTCATCGTCAGCGCCCGAGCCCGCGGCCTGGCCGACACGACCGTACGGCTGCGGCACGCGCTCAGGCACGCCCTGACCCCGCTCGTCACGATGACCGGCTTCTGGGTGGGCGCCCTGCTCGGCGGCGCCGTCGTCACCGAGACGCTCTTCACCCGCCAGGGCATCGGCCGCCTGCTGGTCTCGGCCGTCAACGCCAAGGACCTGCCGGTCGTGCTCGGCGTGGTCCTGCTGTCCGCCCTGGTCTACGTGCTGGTCAACCTCCTGGTGGACCTGCTCTACCTGGCCATCGACCCCCGGCTGAAGGAGGTCGTGTGAAGCGCCTCGGTCTCGTCCTCGCCGCCGCCGTCCTGGCGGCCCTGGTGCTGGCCGCGCTGGCGCCGCACCTGTTCGCCGGGCAGGACCCGCTGGCCGTGGACAGCGGGCAGACGCTGCGGCCGCCGAGCGCCGAGCACCTGCTGGGCACCGACGAGAACGGCAGGGACGTGCTGGCCCGCATCGTGCACGGCACCCGGACCTCGCTGCTGCTCGGCTTCGGCGCGATCGCCGTCGCGCTGGTCTGCGGCGGGCTGCTGGGCATCGCCGCCGGGCTGGGCAACCGGCTCGTCGAGAACGTCATCATGCGCCTGTCGGACATCGGGCTGGCCTTCCCCGAACTGCTGCTGGCCCTGGTGGTCATCACCGTCGCGGGCGGCGGCACCGGCAACGCCATGCTGGCCATCGGCGTGGCCAACATCCCGAACTACGCCCGCCTCGTACGCGCCCAGACCCTGGCCATCCGCAGGTCGAGCTACGTCGAGGCGGCGTACGCGCTGGGCCTGTCCGCGCCGCGCGTGATCCTGCGGCACGTGCTGCCGAACGCGGTCAAGCCGGTGCTCATCCTGGCCACCATCGGAGTCGGCACCGCCCTGGTGGCGGGCTCCGCGCTGAGCTTCCTCGGGCTCGGCACGCCGCCGCCGGAGCCCGAGTGGGGCTCCATGTTGTCCACCGCCCGCAACTTCATCTCGCGGGCCTGGTGGTACGGCGTCTTCCCGGGCGCCGCGATCACGCTGACGGTGATCAGCGTGACCGTGGTCGGCCGGGCGCTCAGATTGCGATCGGAAGGGAGGACCTGGTGAGCGTGGTGAAAGTGGACGATCTGCGCGTCGCCTTCGGCACGACGCAGGTCGTGCACGGGGTGTCGTTCGAGATCGGCGCGGGGGAGTGCCTGGCCCTGGTCGGGGAGTCGGGGTCGGGCAAGAGCGTCACCGCCCGCACCCTGGTCGGCCTCACCGGCGACGGCGCCCGCGTGCGCGCCGAGGGGCTGAGCTTCGCCGGGCAGGACCTGACCGCGCTGCGTGAGCGCGGCTGGCGGCGGCTGCGCGGCGGCCGGATCGGGTTCGTGCTCCAGGACGCCCTGGTGTCGCTGGACCCGCTGCGCAAGGTCGGCAAGGAGATCGAGGAGGTGCTGGCCGCCCACACCGGCCTGTCAGGATCGGCCCGCCGGGCCCGGGTGGCCGAGCTGCTCATCGCGGCCGGAGTGCCGGATCCCGAGCTGCGGGCCGGGCAGCTCCCGCACGAGCTGTCCGGCGGGCTGCGGCAGCGGGCGCTGATCGCCACCGCGCTGGCCGCCGACCCCGAGCTGGTCATCGCCGACGAGCCCACCACGGCCCTGGACGTCACGATCCAGGCGCAGGTCCTCGACCTGCTGGCCGGGATCAAGGAGCAGGGCCGGTCGCTGCTGGTGATCAGCCACGACCTGGCGGTGGTCGCCCGGCTGGCCGACCGGGTGGCGGTGATGAAGGACGGCAGGATCGTCGAGCAGGGCCCCACCGCGCGGGTGCTGAGCGAGCCTGCCCATGAGTACACCAAGCAGTTGCTCCGGGCGATCCCGGCCGAGCACACCAAGGGCACCCGCCTCTCGGACGCCCGGCCGGCCGGCCCCCGCCGCGAACCCGGCGAGGTCGTGGTCAGGGCCGAGGGGATCGGCAGGTCCTTCGGCGGGCGGGCCGCCGTCGAGGAGGTGTCGTTCACGCTGCGCGCGGCCGAGACGCTCGGGATCGTGGGTGAGTCCGGCTCGGGCAAGACCACGACGGCCAGGATCGCGCTCGGGCTGACCCGGCCCGACACCGGGACCGTGGAGGTGCACGGACGCGCCTGGACCGGGCGCGACCGGGACCTGCGGCGCGACGTCCAGGTGATCTACCAGGACACCCTGGCCTCCTTCGACCCCCGCTACACCGTGGCCAAGGTGCTCGCCGAGGCCCTCGCCGTGGCGGGCGTGCCCCGGCAGCGGCGACGGGAGCGCTCCGTCGAGCTGCTGGAACTGGTCGGGCTCGGGGCCGAGCACCTCGCCCGGCGCCCGCTGCGGTTGTCCGGCGGGCAGCGGCAGCGGGTGGCCATCGCGCGGGCGCTGGCCCCCGAGCCCTCGGTGATCGTGTGCGACGAGCCGGTGTCGGCGCTCGACGTGTCGGTCCAGGCGCAGGTGCTCGACCTGCTGGAGGACGTGCAGCGGGAGACAGGGGTGGCCTACCTGTTCATCTCGCACGACCTGGGCGTGGTGCACCACCTGTGCGATCGGGTCCTGGTGATGAAGGACGGACGCGTGGTCGAGGAGGGGCCGGTCGGGACCGTCTTCCTGGAGCCCGCGCATCCGTACACGAAGGAACTGGTGGCGGCGGTCCCGAGATTGGCGGCGGCGTGACATGGCGCATGTGATCAAGACCGATGAGGAGGCCGTCGAGGTCGCCCGCGAGCTGGCCCGCGGCTTCGCCGAGGGCGCGGCCCGCCGCGACGCCGAGCGGATCCTGCCGGTGGCCGAGATCGCGGCGCTGTCCGGGAGCGGGCTGCTCGGCATCACCGTCCCGGCCGCGCACGGCGGCGCGGGCGTGCGCACCGCGACGCTCGGCGCCGTCATCAGGGAGTTGTCGGCCGCCGACGGCAGCATCGGGCAGATCCCGCAGAACCACTTCTGGTACGTGGACTCCCTGCGCGAGCACGGCACCCCCGCCCAGCAGGAGTTCTTCTACGCCGAGGTGCTGGCGGGCAGGCAGCTCGGCAACGCCGCCGTGGACGCCCGCGGCCAGGACGGCGCCCGCGAGCGCGCCCGGCTGCGCCCGCACGAGGACGGCTACCTGATCTCGGGCCGCAAGGTCTACTCGACCGGCGCGCTGTTCGCCCATTGGATCCCCGTGACGGCCCTCGCAGACGAGGACGGTGACGCCTACCGGGTCGCGTTCGTGCCGAGACAGACCCCCGGCCTGACCGTCGTGGACGACTGGGACGGCTTCGGGCAGCGTACGACGGCCTCCGGCACCGTCCTGCTCGACGACGTGTTCGTGCCGGCCGGCCACGTGATGCCGGTCCGCCGCGACGACCTCAGCACCTTCCGCAGCTTCGGCCTGCTCATCCACGCCGCCATCGACACCGGCATCGCGGAGGGCGCCCTGGCCGAGGCCGCCGCCTTCCTGCGCGGCTACACCAAGGGCGGCTGGCCGGGCAACCAGCCAGAGAAGGTCGTCGAGGACCCCGTCGTCGTGCAGCGCTTCGGCGAGCTGGCCGTGCTGACCAGGGCCGCCAGGGCGCTGCTGGAGAGCGCGGGCGACGCCGTGGACCGGGCCCGCGCCGCCGCGCCGGAGGAGTTCGAGCGGCTCGCGGGCGAGGCGGCCGTCGCCATGGCCGCCGCCCGCGCCCAGGCCGACCGGGCCGCCAACCGGGTGAGCGGCGAATGGTTCGAGCTGGCCGGGGCCAGCGCCGTACGCGATCCGCTCGCCCTGGACCGGCACTGGCGCAACGCCCGCACCCACACCGTCCACGACCCGCGGCGGGCCAAGGTGCACGACGTCGGCAACTACCACCTCAACGGCATCGCCCCCAGGAGTTTCCCCCGATGAGCCGCATCATCCACTTCAACCTGTTCGAGATGAACTGCGTCGGCCACATCCAGCACGGCCTGTGGACCCATCCGGCCAACAACCGCCACCGCTACACCGACCTGGAGTACTGGACGGACCTGGCCAGGCTGCTGGAGCGCGGCCTGTTCGACGCCGTCTTCCTGGCCGACGTCGTCGGGGCCTACGACCGCTACCGGGGCGGGCCCGAGAGCGCGATCCGCGAGGCCGTGCAGATCCCCGCGAACGACCCGCTGCTCGTGGTGCCCGCCATGGCCGCCGTGACCAGGCATCTGGGCTTCGCGGTGACCTTCTCCACCACCTACGAGCCGCCGTTCGCGCACGCCCGCCGCATGTCCACCCTCGACCACCTGACCAAGGGCCGGGTGGCCTGGAACGTCGTCACCTCCTACCTGCGCAGCGCGGCCCGCAACTTCGGCCTGGACGACGAGATCGAGCACGACCTGCGTTACGAGATCGCCGAGGAGTACCTGGAGGTCCTGTACAAGTTGTGGGAGGGCAGCTGGGAGGACGGCGCCGTGCTGCGCGACCGCGAGCGCAACGTCTACACCGACCCGGCCAAGGTGCACGCCATCGACCACGTGGGCAAACACTTCAGGGTCGCCGGGCCGCACCTGTCGGAGCCGTCGCCGCAGCGCACCCCGGTCATCTACCAGGCGGGCAACTCCGAGCGCGGCAAGGACTTCGCGGCCAGGCACGCCGAGGCGGTCTTCACCGGGGGGTCGTCGCTGGAGGCGCTGCGCGAGGACATCGCCGACACCCGCCGCCGGGCCGCGGCGCACGGCCGCGACCCCGGGCACATCACGTTCTTCCCCGGCGCGTCCGTCATCGTCGCCCGCACCCAGCGGGAGGTGGCGGCCAAGGTCGCCGACCTGCAGGCGCACATCAGGCCGGAGGGCTTCCTGGCGCAGCGGGGCAGCGGCATCGACCTGGCCGCGTACGAGCCGGACGAGCTGATCGACGATATCGTGGCCCGCGGCGGCGACTTCACCGAGCGGGCCGTGCGCCCGCTGGTCGGCCGGGGCCTGCGGGTGCGCGACGTGCTCGACTCCATCGGCCGGATCGGGAAGGGCCCGTTCTTCGTGGCGGGCACGCCGGGGCACGTCGCGGACGAGATCGAGCGCTGGGCCGACGAGACCGGCGCGACGGGGTTCAACCTCATGCAGTACCTGTCGCCGGGCACGGCCGAGGACTTCATCGACCTGGTCGTGCCGGAGCTGCAACGGCGGGGCCGCTACCGCACCGAGTACGACGACACGACCCTGCGCGAGCGCCTGCTCGGCCCCGGCGTCAACCGCCTGCCCGCCACCCACCCCGGCGCCGCCTACCGCCGCACCTGATCGCGGGCCTGGTCACCGGCCTGGTCGCTGGCCTGGTCGCGGGCCTTCCACGGCGCCTGGTAGGCCCACTGCCAGGCCAGCTCCAGCGGCCCGCGATCGAAGCGGCGCAACCACAACGAGGACAACACCATGAACAGCAGGCAGATCCCGGCCCACGCCACCGGCACCCACCAGGGCCGCAGCCCGTCGAGCCGGCCGGCCAGCCCCAGGCCCCAGTCGTAACACAGCACGCTGGCGGCCAGGTTCTGGAAGACGTAGCAGGACAGCGCCGTGCGGCCGACGCCGGTGATCCCCCGGCGCAGCACGCCCGGCGCGCCCCGCATGCCGAGCACGACGGAGGTGACCAACGCCAGCAGCCCCAGCGCGACCAGCGGCGCCGCGAGGTAGCGGTCCACCATGAACCAGTCCGGGCCCGCGAAGGAGGTGGCCAGGTTCAGCGGCACGCCCAGGCCGAGCCCGGCGGCCATCAGCCGCCCCCGCAGCTTTGCGCCGCGTTCGTCGAAGACCCCGGCGCGCATCAGACGGGCGCCGAGCAGGAACAGCACGATGCCCATGGGCACGATGAAGACCAGTTCGCTGCGGAACAGCGCGACGTTCTCCAGGCGGAAGGCCACCTGGTCGAGCCAGCCCCGGGGCGGCGCGGGGAGCGCCGTGACGCCGCCCTGCCCGGTCGTGAGGGCCAGGGTGATCAGCCCCACCACGGCCAGGTGCAGGGTGCCCACCGCGATCATCCACGCGGTGGTCGCGCGTTCGCTCCTGCCTATCAGGTACGCCACGATCACGGAGGTGATCGCGTACCCCATCAGCACGTCGAACTCGAAGACCAGCACGTAGTGCAGGACGCCCTCCGCGAACAGCAGCGCCGCCCGCCACAGATAGCGTCCTGGCCAGCGCAGGCCCCTGCGCGCCGCGCTGCGGTACTGCAGTTCGAGCCCGACGCCGAACAGCAGCGTCAGCAGGCCGAGGAACTTACCGTTGGACAGGAACCGCAGGAAGGTCTCCACCCCGCCGGCGCCGTCACCGAACTGGAGGAACTCCAAGGCGCCGCCAGGGGAGGTGAAGATCCAGATGTTCGTGCCGAGCGTGCCCATGATGGCCACCCCGCGCAGCACGTCGAGTGCGTCGATACGTCTGCTCACACGTTCAACTCTGCTGGCGCGCGGGCCCGCCGGAATCGTCCCGCGGAGCGAAAAGCGCCGTACATCGATTGATGGATGGGCATACGTCTTTGGTCACGGCACTCATGGCG